>MNZK01000105.1 GCA_001873635.1 Porphyromonadaceae bacterium CG2_30_38_12
TAAACTAAAAATTGAACTCAATTAACTGAACCCATCGGGTTCATATATTTGTAGAAGAATAGATTTACAACAGATATGCGACCCCAATTGGGGTCGAACATTGATTAATAAATGCGTTTTCTATAAATATATAATGCCTCTGGCATTCATATATAAACTAAAAATTGAACTCAATTAACTGAACCCATCGGGTTCATATATTTGTAGAAGAATAGATTTACAACAGATATGCGACCCCAATTGGGGTCGAACATTGATTAATAAATGCGTTTTCTATAAATATATAATGCCTCTGGCATTCATATAAGCTAATTTGGTAAAGTAGAACTAATAATAAAATAAACATTAAGGCTTTGCAGACGGGAATAGATATTATCCGCAGTGGTAGCAATAATCAAAAAATAAAACTTTAATAAATTATAATTTAGTACATCATTTTTCAATTCAACAAGCGCCTGGCAAATAACACTTGTCGGGCTCTTTTTTTTAGATATAACAACGATTCGACAAAAACAAAAATCCATTCTGTTTGCAGAAACAGCTATGTTTTCCAATAGATTTCTGGGTATTTAATTAACCCTTTTGGTAGCTATCCGTACTGAAAATGATAATTTTCAAGCAAGTTATTTCCAAAACCCGTTTTGCAGTAGAATTGCCCCGAAATGGGTTCAAAGTGGGTGTGCGACAAAAAAAAAGATAAGGCTGATACAATATAGATGTATCAGCCTTTAATCAAAATATTAAACTTAATAGAATTAGCGAATAGTAATCTTTGCTGGTTTGCCATCAATTTTTAGGATATAAATTCCTTTAAATAGATTCAAATCTATGATTTTTGCTGGCTTGTAAGCTGCTGCTTTACTTCCTGTTAATGTATATACTTCAATTGTTGAAGTGGGCAACTCACTCAATGTGAGAGTGCTGTTGGAAACAAACCAGGTGTTGGATTTTGGAGTGGTTAAAGCTGCTGTGTTGGCAACTCCCTTCAGAACTACATTATCAAAACGAATGGTACCAGTTGTAGCATAATTACTGGTAGATTTTGCTGCCAGGTAGGTAGCTCCATCAAAATCTGTAACATAACGTACTGCGAAATTTGCATTGTTATTAACTGATGTAATTAGTCTAAAATCATACGTTCTCAAATACCAATTATCACCGCCTGCGGGTGTACCATAAGTTGTTGCATCAATCCAGTCGGTTCCATTTGTTGTGTATTGCAAAACTACTTTGTTTGCCGATGTATTGCTGTGTCTTATATCGGCTGCAATTTGAATATCTTTATAATCTATTGTGCTTACAGAAAATTGTACACCAGCTGTTTTTGCTCCGTTAGAAGCTGAAGGATAATTTGAGGTATTGTAACCAAAAGTTCCTCTTGTTGTTCCAGTAGTACCTTCGGCAGAAACCGTATTAGGTGCTATGCCTGTAGAAAAAATATTTGAAATGCCACCAAGATTTGTTAATGTACCTGAACCAACCGCAGGTGAAGGTGTTCCGCCCTCAAATTCCCATTTTGTAATTTCAACTTGTGAAAATACATTTGTTAAAACTGATAAATAAACTAAAGCACACATTAAAATAGTAATTCTCTTCATTTTTCTAAAATTTTTATGTTTATAAATTAGTAACTATATTACAAATTTAGTACTATAAATAGATAAAAAAATTTCAATTCCATTACAATTCCATTACAATGAAAAGAGATTAACGAAACTAAAGCATTTTAGCAATCATTCAATTGAACGTATGAAAATTAAATGACAATTTTGAGAGTAGCTGCCTGTGTTGTGTTGTTTTTGTTGATACGGATGTAGTACAATCCCGAAGGTATGTTTTGAATAGATAATTTGAAGGGGAATGTTTTGTGGCTACTAATTTTAATCAGTTTGCCTTGTACGGAGTAAATCTCTGTATTATATAAGTTTTCACTCTTGGCATGTTCATAAATAGTGAGTGTTTTATGGTTCACAAATGCTTGAAACTTTTGGTCCGAATTTGCTACTCTTTCTTCCAATTTGGTTTGTAGTTCGTTACCATCGGCAGCATAGGGATAAAACCATCGGAGTTGATCGCTGATATCTGGGTTTTTTTTTACATCGCGACACAACCATACACCCAGCGATTCCCTTTCGGGGAATTTGGGCGAAATGGCAAATCCCTCCACATTGGCTTTTCCGCTGGGATTGGGAATGAAATACTCTTTCAGCATAGTGAGTTTGTATTCATTGCCAATTTTTGTGGTTGTCAAATCGCATACTTCCAAATAATTATCATCCGCATTGTGTAGCACATACAGCAAGCCTGTGGAGGGGTCGAAGGATGTTTCACAACTTTCATAGCGGTTAGTGAGGTATTTACCAACAAACGCAAAGTCGTTATTTGTTGCAGGATTAACATCAAAAACCCACACATAGCCACCATGTTGATGAGCAACGAAAAACAAGCCACCCATGCCCTTGGTTGAGGTATAAACTTTTCCGGTTAAAGAACTTACAAAGCCTATTTTCTGAAGATATTTGTCGGGTACAAATGCAATACCTTCGGGACCATCATTGCCCGTGTCCGTCATAGGCGAAGGTGCTTGGAGCAGATACCATGAGTTGGATTTGGTAATGTTCTTATAATTAGTGTCGTACGTGTATTTGCAAATTTGGTAACTGGTTTCGTCGATAGTGTAAAATTCGTTAGCTGAATCGTCAACTTTTGTAATTCCCTCCGGATTATCTATACTTAAGGTCGAGCAGATAAGGGTATATTGAAGAGAAGTGCTGTCATACTGTAAAATATTAAAAACACCTCCATCACCCACACAATAAAGCATAGAAGTGAGCTGATTCCAATACAAACCACTTAATTCATCGGCACCCAAAGGCAATGCAGCAGACAAGTTAGCAGCTGCATCCCATGCTTTTGAAGGCCAAGCCGTTTGTGCATGTAACATTATCGAGAACAAAGATGCGAACAGAAAAAACACTAAATTTTTATTCATATTTTATTAATCTTCTAAATTGAATACGTAATTTTTTCGCAAAGATAATTTATGTTTATTACAAAACGAAAAAGCATTATTGGTATAAGCTTATTGATATTGGTTTTTTCTAAAACAGCTTTTTTTTTTGAACAACTTTGTAACATAATTGTAATGTAATTATCTGAAAATAGATGCAATTAGTAGATTTAGTTTCAATTAAGTTGATTATTTTTGCAGCAAATTAATATAAACAAAAAATGGACTTCATTTATATTGCTATTGTAATGATGTTATTGGGTTTGGCAGCGCTCGATTTGGTAGTAGGTGTAGCCAACGATGCTGTAAATTTTTTGAACTCAGCAATAGGCTCTAAAGTCGCCCCATTGTGGATGATACTCACGGTGGCATCAGCAGGTGTATTGGTCGGTTCGCTTTTTTCGAGCGGCATGATGGAAATAGCCCGTAGTGGCGTATTTTATCCTGCTAAATTTTCTTTTCATGAAGTCATGTTGCTATTTTTAGCCGTTATGGTAACCGATGTTATCTTGTTAGATGTTTTTAATACTTTCGGCTTGCCTACTTCCACTACGGTATCGCTCATTTTCGAGTTGCTTGGCTCGGCAGTAGCCGTAGCATTAGTTAATATTTGGCGCAGCGAAACCGGGGTATTGTTAGACTACATCAATTCCGGCAAAGCCTTAACCATTATTTCAGGCATTTTGGTATCGGTAGTGATAGCTTTTACAGTAGGTATGATTATTATGTATTTTTCCCGTTTGCTATTTTCGTTCAAATACAAAAAAAGTTTCAGGTATCTGGGTGCCAGTTGGGCAGGTATTGCCTTGACGGCAATCAGTTATTTTGCTATATTCAAAGGACTTAAAGGGACAACACTTATTTCTAAAGAAGCATTGACTACAATTTCGGATAATATTCAAACAATATTGGTATTTACTTGGATTGGCTGGTCGGTTTTCATGGCCTTGCTTCAATTTGTGTTCAAAGTAAACATACTCCGAATTATCATTCTGGCAGGTACGGCAGCCTTAGCACTTTCGTTTGCAGGCAACGACTTAGTAAACTTCATAGGTGTTTTTATGGCGGGCTTAAGTTCATACGAAATAGGTGCTTCGGTGTTAGCCTCGGGAGGTTCGCTCGACACATTGACTATGGGGAAATTAGCCGAACCAATTACCGTAAATTCTTTCTACTTACTGGGGGCTGGTGTCATTATGATTCTATCAATGTGGTTTTCCAAAAAAGCACGTGATGTTACAGCTACCGGTGTGGACTTGGCAAGGCAATCAGATGGAGCAGAGCGTTTTGCCTCCACCAGTGCTTCCCGCTCGTTGGTACGGAGTGCTATCAATGTGCATAAAATTGTTGAAGCCATTACGCCCAAACGCTTTTCCGATTTTATTGAGAGCCGTTTTGTACCTATTTCCAAAGAGGAGGCTGGCGATGCCTCATTCGATTTAATAAGAGCATCTGTCATTCTAACTGTATCGGCATTGCTAATTTCGCTTGGTACGTCACTAAAATTGCCATTGTCAACTACCTACGTTACATTTATGGTTGCTATGGGGGCTTCGCTTGCTGATAGAGCCTGGGGTCGCGAAAGTGCTGTTTACCGTATTTCGGGAGTGCTTATAGTTGTAAGTGGATGGTTTCTTACTGCCTTCGTAGCATTCATAGTATCGGCAATTGTAGCTTTTACACTTATGTATGGCGGCATCTATGCTGTGATTGGTGCGCTGGTTTTAATTGTTTTCTTATTCGTACAATTTGCCAAAATTCACAAACAACGCGAATCAAAAACCAAAAGTGCATTATTAGATGCGTATATTAGTGAGCATGATATTATAATGGCATGTACCAAAGAGATAGAAGAATCTGTCCATAATATCATGTACATATACCAAGGGGTTTTGGATGGATTATTCAAAGAAAACAGAAAAGCACTCAACAAGTTATACAAAACTGCCGATGAGTTTCATGGACGCTCCAAGCGCCGCAGGCAAAATGAAGTGTTACCCATCATACAAAGATTAGATCATCAATCCTTGGACACTGCCCAGTATTATGTGCAAGTGGTTGATTATTTTTACGAAATATCCATATCCTTACGCTTCATAACCGAGTCGAGTTACAAATTTATCGACAATGCACACGAGGGCTTTAGTGCCGAGCAAGTAGAAGATTTGAAATCTATTGGAAATAGTTTCATGGATGTATATCGTGATTTTAACGATATGATTCAGAAGAATGACTATTCGGGACTCATCATGATTAAGGAACGTAGAGCGGCGCTACTCGATACGTATGCAGAGCTCGTAAAAAAACAAATAAAACGTACCAAAGAAACACATTCAGGTTCACGAAACACCATACTCTATTTAAGCATTTTGAATGAGACAAAAGTGATAGCTATGAAGTCGGTGAACCTTATGCGTGCTCAAATGAATTTGTTTAACTCCGACGATTACAACAAAATTATGAAATAAGTATTGGCTTTTCGGTTATGCTTCCGTAACGGTGGTATTCAAAACTTATACTTTGCTCCTTGAGGTAGTGTAGAAGCTCCAATCTGCCTTCAATAAGTGGCTGCTGCGTGGCTATATACTTGCCTAAAACGGCAGCGCGTTGATAAATTTCCATACTTAAATCGTCTGTACAAGTGCGTATGCGCTCGTATTTTTCCATTTCTTCCAAAAATATTTTTTCATTTTGCACCAAAACGCTTTTATCAGGACAGATAGTTTTCAAGATGTCGATGCGTGAATCGTTAGGATCGATACTTATGTACAAGGGCGTTTTAGAAATTGTAGCTGCTGCAACCACTAAAAGTAAATCGTTCAGGGTATCTTTTTTGTGAACGCGCAACATTATATTTTTCAGTGCTAAATATCGAAATAAGTTTTGTTCGCCCAGCAACTGATTGATGTCGCGAACCTGTGAAAATTCCGATTCGTAACTTTCTAAATACGAAGTTACTGCATATTCAAACAAAACCTTTTCCCTACCGCGAAGCAGCGCACTGTATATTTTGAAAGCGCCAATATTTTCCCCTTGTGTATGTTTCTTAACATCAGGATGGTTGCTAATGCTAACAAAACTACTTACGTAGTTAGGTCCGCCAGCTTTAATGCCGCCACCAAAAGCCGAACGCTTCATGCCGCCAAATGGTTGCCGGTTCACAATAGCTCCGGTGATACCACGGTTGATGTATAAATTGCCAGCATCAATATGTTGCACCCAGTATGCTCTTTCGCTTTCGTCCAAGGTTTGTAATCCTGCTGTCAGACCAAACTCCGAACTGTTAGCCAGCGCAATGGCATGTTCAAAATTGGAAGCACAAACCACAGCCAGCAAAGGTCCAAAAAGCTCATTTTTAAATGTATAACTATAAGCCTTGACGCCCCATTTGACGCATGGTTTAAGCATGAATTTTTGACTGTCAATAAAATTAGGTTCAACTAACCACCATTCTCCAGGTTCTAAGTGTTCGGTGGCATGGAGCAGTTTTTCGTTTGTGCTCGTTATCATTGCACCCACATAATTAGCACCTTGCCAAGCACTTCCGGTGTGAATGCTCTTGACGGCATCTGTCAATTTTCGCTTGAAATCGGCATCATTATACACTTCCTTTTCCAAGATAAGCAGCGAACAAGCCGAACATTTTTGACCTGCATTGCTGAAAGCTGATGTAATAATATTTTGAACTGCATGGTCGCGATCGGCAGCTGCTGTTACAATAATAGCATTTTTGCCTCCCGTTTCGGCAGAAAGAGGGCAGGTAGGATTGTTTTGCAACAAACGGAATGCGGTATCCGTACCACCCGTCATGATAATGTGCTGAATAGCGTGATGGGCAGTGAGGTAGCGAAGAGGTTCAGAGCCAGCCGTACAAACCAATTGCAAGGCATCTTTCGGAACTCCAGCTTGCCAAAAACACTGCGCAAATTCCCATGCAACGGGAAAAGCAACTGTTGCCGGCTTCAGAATGACTGTGTTTCCACCAGCCAATGCAGCTGCAACTCCTCCCACCGGAATGGCTAAGGGAAAGTTCCAGGGCGGAATAACCAACACAATGCCTTTAGGTGCTATCCGAACGCCTTGTAAGTTTTCAAATTTCTCCATCGACAAAGGATAATAGCGACACAAATCAATCGCTTCGGAACATTCCACATCGCCTTCGGTAAAAGTTTTTCCAGTAACGGCAGCCATACAACCAATCATATCGCCTCGCTTGGCAGCTAAGAGCTCGGCGGTGCGAAACAATATTTCTTTGCGCATTTGTAGCGATGTTTCGCGCCAACGAGAAGCGTCCTGCTCAGCCACTTCCACAAGCATTTTTACTTGTTCTAAGCTTGCCAAATCCACTTGATAATGAGGAATCAACTCCTCAGAATTGTGATCGTAATAGGTTTTATTTTGCGAAGAAACAAGCTCCTGCTCGCCACATTGCACGGGAATATGCGTCGGAATACTGTCAGCATTTTTCATCCATTTGTTACGAATAGATGCAGCCCAAGCTCTGTTTGCGGGCAAATCAAAATTGGTATCGGGTTCGTTTCGGAAACCATCCATGCGTGGGTGCTCTAACTTTGTTCTGTCTTGCGTACGTTTGGGAAGAGGCTGCATCTTGTCTTTCAATTGGTAAGCTTGCTCAAACTGATGCTGCAAAAAATTCCAATGTTCACTATCCACTTTCAAATTGAAAGAATAGCTTAAAAAGTTATCCACACCCGTATTTTCGTCCAATCGGCGCACCAAGTACGACACCGCATTCAAAAAATTTTCATCTTTCACTACGGGTGTGTAAAGTATAATCTGATTGCCCAATTGGCGGATAACACGAGGTAAATGGTTAGCCATTCCCTCCAGCATTTCAAAGGTAACAAATTGTTCTACACCATGTTGCTTGGCTAACAAAAAAGCATAGCCAATGCTGAAAAAGTTATGCGAAGCCACACCAACATGCAGTGCTTGAGCGTTTTCGGGCAGCAGTGCTCGATCTAAAATGTGGAGATAATTGGCATCCACTTCAATTTTGGAACCAAGCACCGGATTGTCCCAGCCTTTGAGCGAGGAAACGATGCTCTCCATTTGCAAATTTGCTCCTTTCACCAAACGCATTTTGAGTGGAGCGCCCCCTTCGGCAAGTCTTTCTTTTGCAAAAAGCAATAAAGATGACTGAAAATTCCAAGCATCGGGCAAATAAGCCTGCACCACAATACCAGCCGTGAAATGCTTAAATTGTGGCATGGCAAGCACAGTCATAAACACGTCTAAGGTAAGCTCGGCATCTTTGTACTCTTCCATGTCCAAATTTACAAATTTGGCACTCACATATCCCTGTTCGTCGGTATAAGGAAAATCTATTGCTTGCTGATAAATTTGTGCAATGAGCGCACACAAGTCCGTTTTGTTTTGAGCATAATTCAAGGCATTTATTTGAGCATAAATACCTGAAATCTTTATCGAAATGTAGTTTATGCGAGGGTCTTTGAGCGCTTGCAGGTAATGTTCAAAACGATGTTTTGCCTCTCCATCGCCTAATACCACTTCGCCCAGCAAATTCACATTCTGCCCTATTTGTTGGGCTCTACGCTTGTTCAGATGGCTGTTAAGCACTTGAGGTGCTTCGTTGATAATCACGTTTGAAGTGTCCGCACGCAAGCGATTCTTAAATATTGGCACGGATAAAAAATCGAACCAAAAGCCTACCGATGTGAATAAACGTAGTAAAAATGCATCCGATTTGCCGAAAAACTTCGGTACACCATAGCGCTCTATTAATAATTTCATCCGCCGTGCTAACTTTTTGTTATTTTTGATTTGCGACGACTCATCTAACATCCTCGACAAGAGTGCTTTGTCTGACGGATTTTCAATTAATATAGCATATTTCTTTTGTTCTTTTAGTTCCTCGGGCGTTATTTCTTGTTCCGATTGTTTTAAAAATGACTTCCCCCAGGCAATAACTTCGGTTGGCTCAATGACATGCAGCATATTCGTATTCTTTTTAGTGTTGAAATTGGGGCGAAAGATAATTGAAAAAAATCTATTTTCTGTATATTTATAGAAAATATTATCAAAAATTTTAATTGTCAAAAAATGAGATTTGAAAAAGTCTTGGTATATTTGCAGTCAGAAACCAACATGCAAGCAGCTTTTTTTTGAATGAAGAACCAATTCAAACTCATTTTATTATATCCTTTTTCTGTCCTTTACGGGTGGATAACTGCCACACGTAATTTGCTTTATAACAAGGGATTTCTACAAACAACATCTTTTCAAGTACCCATTATTTGTGTTGGTAATCTTGCTGTTGGTGGCACGGGAAAAACCCCACATATTGAGCTGTTGATAGCTATGTTGCAGGAAAATTATAAAGTGGCAGTACTTAGCCGGGGTTATCAGCGCAAAACCAAAGGCTATTTGATAGCAACCGATGGCGCAAACAGCAACACAATTGGCGATGAGCCGTTTCAGATTTTTAAAAAATACAATAAAGTAACTGTTGCGGTGGACGAAAAGCGGGTGCATGGTGTGCAGCAATTGCTCCGTTTAAATCCGCCCATCGATATTATTTTACTCGACGATGGTTTTCAGCATAGAGCGATCCAAGCGGGACTGAACATAGTACTCACCGATTATGCGCACTTGTACATCCACGACCAGATGTTGCCCGCAGGCTCACTCCGCGAATACCCATCGGGAGCACAAAGGGCTGATATTATTCTGATTACAAAATGTCCGACACAGCTAACCGAAATAGATACAGAAGTAATTGAAAAAAAAATAAAACTGTTGCCCCATCAGCAATTGTTTTTTTCGTGCATCCAATACCAACCCTTACAAGCCCTTTTCCCTGTCCAAAGTGATACACAAATCATTGATGACTTTGCACAAAAGCAGCTCTTATTGGTTACGGGTATCGTATCGCATGAACCCATAGTAGCGGAATTAACATGTCGTGGAGCATGCGTAGAAGTGTTTGCTTTTGCCGACCATCATCGTTTTTCTGCCTACGATTACAGACTTATTGAGCAAAAACTACTACATTTGCAGGCTGAACAAAAAAAACTGCCTCAAGCGCACGAGGAAAAACCAATATTAGTAATAACGGAAAAAGATGCAGCACGCATCGTTTCGTCGGCTGATTTTCCGGCTTCGCTTCGCTCAGTTACTTATTATTTGCCCATTAAAATAAGTGTTTTACAAAATAAACAAGCCTTGTTGAAGGCAAAAATAACGAACTATGTTACAGAAAATAAACGAAACAGCTGATTTTTTGAAATCAAAAATAACCACTATGCCCCGAACAGGAATTATTTTGGGCACAGGATTGGGCAACTTAGTAAGTCAAATTACGGACAGCAAGGAAATACCCTACCAAACCATCCCTAATTTCCCAGTTTCCACTGTGGAAGGACACAGTGGTAAATTAATTTTCGGAAAACTGGGTGGCGTAGATGTGCTTGCCATGCAAGGTAGGTTTCATTACTACGAAGGCTACGACATGAAAGCAGTAACTTTTCCGGTGCGCGTAATGAAAGCCATTGGGATAGATAACTTATTAGTATCCAACGCATCGGGAGGTGTAAATCCTGATTTTGAAATTGGCGATTTGATGCTTATCACCGACCACATCAACTTATTTCCCGAGCATCCCTTGCGAGGCAAAAATTACGACGAGTTGGGACCTCGATTCCCCGATATGAGCGAAGCGTACTCGAAGGAATTAATAGAAAAAGCAAAAAAAATAGCTCTTCAAAACAATATAAAAGTGGTTGAAGGGGTCTATGTTGGCACCACTGGACCTACCTTTGAAACGCAAGCCGAATACCGCTATTTCAGAACTATAGGCGGCGATGCAGTGGGTATGAGCACTGTGCCCGAAGTGATTGTAGCCAATCATGCCGGTATGCGCTGTTTTGGCATTTCCATTGTTACCGACTTGGGTGTGCCCGGAAAAATAGTAGAAGTTTCACACGAAGAGGTGCAAGTAATTGGAAATAAGGTGCAACCACTCATGACATTTCTCATGAAAGAATTAGTTCAGGACATGTAAATATCTCATGCTTAAAATTAAAAAACAATAAATCTTAGTATTGTAAATTTAAGCACGTGATTTTGTTTTTAACTTTGTAAAATTAATTTTTCAATTCACACAAAAACACATGAAGTTTTATCCGGTTAAAGTTCTCTTATTCGTTTGGATATCAGCTTTCTATACATCCTGCACTTTGCTCGACACGACGCCGGTGGTTGTCTCCACCAATGCCAATTTTGTTTCGCTTACCTTTGCTGCATCGCAAACAGCCGATGCCAATGTGTCCAAAGCATTTTTTACGGTTGCAGAATACGATGCTCAAACCAAAGATTCGATAATCGTTAATTTGGATTCGCTACCTTACAGAACAAGCATCGAAAAAGTAATACCAACCTTCCGCTTCAATAGCACGGCAGGAACCTATGTGCACCGCGTGGATTCTTTAGGTGCATTTCGCGATTCCATAGGGCTTACAGGAAAAGACACGCTCGATTTTAGACGTGTTGTGAAAGTTACAAACATAGCTTCCGATAAGCTTACGCGCGTATCGTACCGCATCAAAGTGAATGTGCACCAGGTAGAACCCGAATTATATCAATGGAATAAGGTGGTAAGCCAGCTGACATCCGATATGGGTTTGATACACAAAGCTGTAATGCTGCACGATTCGGTATTTCTGTTCAACGCAACAAATGGATCCATAGCACTTTATAAATCGAAAGACGCCATACAGTGGGATTCAAAAATAATGGTAAGCAATTTGCCAGCCGATGCACCCTTGCGAAACATGGTGGTTTTTAACAATAAAATTTTCTTAGTTTACAACGACACATTGCTGTATTGGACTGCTGATGGCGTAACTTGGACTAAGGGAGAATTTA
The DNA here is from genome assembly GCA_001873635.1 of Porphyromonadaceae bacterium CG2_30_38_12. GTDB lineage: Bacteria > Bacteroidota > Bacteroidia > Bacteroidales > Paludibacteraceae > Paludibacter. The sequence continues at coordinate 11,918 of MNZK01000105.1, forward strand.
GCACCGAAGCTTATCTTTTTAAAAATTTATTGTTCGGATTTAGAGATAAATTATGGGCAATAACCCAGACGAAAACCGACTCAAAATACCATTTTGCAAGATCTTCAACGGGCGCTTCATGGGAAATACTCTCCCAAGAGCTACCAGCCAACTTTCCTGTGCGCGAATATGCAGCTCTTGCATTCGTCTCACGCGTAAACTATCCCAAAGTGCTCGTGGCAGGTGGTTTCAATAAAGAGGGCGCACTGCTAAGCAATGTGTGGTCGTCGGAAGATGGAATTAATTGGTTTGATTTTAGCACCGAGAACAAAACCTTTGGAGTGCGTTCAGCCTCGTCCATTGTGGCTTATGACAACAAATTATTGGTATTCGGTGGTTTCAAAGCCAACAATCAATTCTGCGACAGTTTGTATATGGAGTCGGCTGACGAAGGCTTGAGCTGGAAAGTGCCCGACACGCTAACAAACCGCATCCGCAAACCTATCTACACCATTACCGCAACGAAAGCAGACACAACGTATCTGACCTACGAAAAACGCGCTGCCCAATCCGTATTGGTTGACAACAATCAGAATTTGATACTCATAGGTGGTGTAAATAACGAACCCAATCCATTTGCAGATGTGTGGAAAGGCAGGTTGAATAAATTGGTCTTTATACGGCAATAATCAGTTAAATTTTAAAAGCAAAAAAAAATATCTCACAAGCAATTACAGCAAATGAAACGAGCATTCCCGCAAAATATTAGCATAAGGTTCCGACGTTGGTCGCGGGCTTCTTATGCCATATTTAGTAGTCTTGCGTGTCAAATTTCGATTGGCTATTTAGCTGCTAATGTGAGCGAAAAATCCGTATTAAAAGTTGCTTCTACAAGTGTAGCACTCTGTCAGATTAACTACGATGGTGCAGAAGCTGAACGGCAGCAAGAACTGAGCTTAGAGGAATTTACTGCACAAATAGAAAAAATATTCGTATTGAGTTTTCAAACAACATCAGTAGCTGCAGCTGCTGGTAAAAATCAGTTATATATATTAATCCTAAAACGGTTGATGTGGCTTTCATGCTACTTCAACCGTTTTTTTTTATTTAAAAAATTATGAATAAAAGAAATTTTCTTGCTACTCTTTTTAGTGTGTTATTTTCAGTAGGTGCTTTTGCTCAAAGCAAAACAGGCAATTTGCAAATTGACCTGCAAGGTATTGAGGTCAATGCCGACAAGAATCAACTGCAATTAGGTTCGGGGAGGCTGCTCCATGTAATCGACCAAAAAACCATTGCTGCTATGCCCGTACACAATATAGACGAGTTGCTCGAAAGTGTTACCGGCGTTGATATCAGGCAACGCAGCGTGGGTGGCACGCAAGCCGACATCAGCATCCGTGGTGGCTCGTTCGACCAAGTACTTGTGTTGCTCAATGGCGTAAACATAACCGACCCACAAACAGGTCATTACAATTTGGATATACCGGTGGAACTAACCGACATTGTGCGCATTGAATTGCTGCAAGGTGCGGCAGCGCGTTTGTATGGCCCAAACGCTTTCAGCGGTGCCGTTAATATTGTAACTGTACGCCCGCAAAACAAATCCGTATCTGCTCAGCTGACAGCCGGAAGTTTCGGAACTTACACCCAACACGTAGCTGGTAGTGTAGGCACTAAAGCACTCAAAAGCTTCGCATCGGTTAGCCATAAAACAAGCGATGGCTACATCAACAATACCGACTATAACATAACCAATGCTTTTTCTAAAACCGATTTAACAACAGAAAAGTTAGGAAACTTCGACTTGCAGCTGGCTTATCAACAAAAATCCTATGGTGCAAATGCTTTTTACAGTTTTGCTTACCCCAATCAGTTTGATCATACCCAAACTTTTTTGGCAGCATTGAACTGGAACTTGGAACTTGGAAACTTTTCCTACATGGCACAAGCTTATGCCCGCAAACATTACGATCGCTTCGAATTGTTTCGGGATATGCAGCAAGCCAAAACTTGGTACACTACCCATAACTACCACTTAACAGATGTTACCGGAGCCAAACTTGCACTGACACATTCCTGCTCATTTGTCAAAAGTACTTTTGGACTGGATGTACGAAACGAACACATTTTCAGTAATGCACTTGGTGTGCTCCTTCCGCAAGCTGAGCCCAACCCTTTCGATAAACAACACCTGTTCACAAAAGCAGATAATCGCTTGCTATACAATGCTTTTTTGGATTTTTCAAAAAGTATGAATCAGTTTAACTTTTCGCTTGGAGGAGCGAGCACTTACAACCAACAATTCGGTTGGATGTGGACTGGCGGTGCCGACATTACCTATAATGCCACCGATGCATTACGGCTTTTTGCGTCCGCAAATACAGCTAATCGCCTACCTTCGTTCACCGACTTGTACTTACAAAATTCAACTCAAAAAGCAGATCCAAATCTAAAATCGGAGCAATCGACCAATTACGAAACAGGCATTAAATACGACAAAAATAGCTTGAAAATAAACACGACCCTCTTCTATCGGGTAGGTACCAATGTGATTGACTGGGTAAAATTTCCGAATTCTACAAAATTTGAAAGTAAAAATTTAGCCAATGTGAATGCTCTTGGAGCTGACTTTTCGACTGAATATGTCTTCTCAAGCGGTTTCTTAAACAAATTGGCTATTGGCTATACCTATTTATCTATTGACAAAAAAGCAGTTTCGTTCGACTCAAAATATGCCTTAGACTATTTGCGACACAAAGCTGTTTTGGCAGTGAACCATAAATTAGCACGAAATGTTTCGGCGCTATGGAAACTTTCGTACAACGAACGTGCCGGTAACTACACCGATTTTGCAAGCTCCGCTATCACCAACTACAAACCCTATGTAATGGCTGATGTACGCTTAGCATGGCATATTACAAAGCTAACTGTTTTTGCCGATGTAAATAACATATTCGATGCTAACTATCAAGATTATGGCGGCTTAACGCAGCCGGGACGTAACGTTAATCTTGGAGTAAAACTGAAGCTTTAACAAAGCTAAGAGGATTAAATGAAAAGTACACTCCGAAAGAAGAGAAGAACGAAAATATACAAATAATAAATTATCAGATAGATTTCAAAAATCATGTTTGATAAATGTACGTTATTTCCTTTCTGAAAATATTTTTCGGAGTGTTCTTACAACTGTTTATTTCAAAATGATAAATAGCTATGCTTACAAAAGTTCAACAGGGGGTTGTGTTTGAAAATTAGATAGGAACCTTATAAAAAGCGAAAGGTAGCTTAGTCTCACGACTATCTACCAATCTTTTTGTTAACCTTAAATCTAATACTATGAAAAAATCACAATGCAAAGATATGGCAGAATTTTCAAATATGCAACACTTTCGACAAAATAAATGGCAAAAAGTATGTTTTATAACATGATTTAATGTTTTGTGTTTGTTTTTTTTAGTTTTGCCCTGTATAAAAAGTTAAATTTAACTATTGTTGATTTTAAAAAGTCATATTTTCATCATCAAAAATTAATTCGTGTTGTAATTTATGAAACCTACTGTCCTTTTTATGGATAATAAGTGTGGACGGGATAGCCGACAATTCGTTGTTTGGCGATACCGAGAGCTCATTCCATGCCTGATAGCTGATCAGTAAAAAGCTAAATCGGGATATGATGGTAGCATTGTTACGTGAGCTTTTGATAATCTTAATGGCTTTGGGATAATTTTTTTGTAAGGTATCCAAAGCCTCACGCATGGCACTATTTTTACTCAACACATTGTTAATATCCATCACAAACACACTCACATCCTTGTCATTGCGCACCAAACGGCGTGCATAGCGAATCAGAAAATCATCTTGTTCATTATGAAGAATGACAATGGTGGTTGAAATTTTTGTAAAGCCTCTATTCACAAACACGCCAACACTACAACGGCTATTTTCGATAAAATAGCGCGTTTTGTCTTTAATCAAAGAGCCGGGGTAAAAAATTTGTTGCGATTTGGAAAGATTTCGCATAATTTTATTCATCCAAACCGACTTTGAAAAAATAGTACGTTCCTTAAAAAATGGAATGCCCGACAACGAAACACCAGCTCCTACAAGTAGAAAATCGTAATTATCAATGTTGGTGGTACGTACAATACAATTTTCGATATTATCGTTAATTTTGTATTCGGTAGTGATAGGGATGTTGAGATGATTAGCCTCGTCCACAACTTGTTTAAAACTCTCCGATGCGTATTCTTCACTGTATAGAGGATTGATGTTAGTGCCTGGCGTGATGTGTAATACATTGACTTGTAGCGAATTTCTGGAACCTTCGAGCACTGTTTTGGCAATGCGGAGCAATGTTTTGCCATTTTCGGGATTTCCAAGCGAAACCAACGCTTTAAATACGCCCATTGCTTGTTGCTTAGTGTAAGCTTCCTCCCTGTATTTTTCTGGAAACAAGCGTTCAATGACAGAAAGCATGGGAGTAGTCATGAATGTAGTTACCAAAGCCATGATAACCAGCATAACAAAAATTGCTGGTGGCAGAATACCCATTTCGTAGCCTATATTCAACACAATGAGCTCCATCAAACCGCGCGTGTTCATCAATATGCCAATAGACAAGCTATCTTTCCATGTTTCACCCAGGAAACGAGCCGAGAAAGCACTACCAATAAATTTGCCTGCCACAGCCACAACTATAATGAGTAAACAAATAGACCATAAATAAGGGGTATTGAGTAAACCTATTTCGGTGCGTAAACCGGTATAAACAAAGAACAAAGGCAAAAGCAAAGTGAGTGATAAATCTTCGATACGATCGACAATTAGTTTACGGAAAGAAGGAATGGATGGCATGATAACTCCAGCCAAAAAGGCACCGAAAAGGGCATGGATACCAATGAGTTGTGTTGTGTAAGCAGAAGCAATAAGCATAAGTAGAAAAAAAGCAAAGACACTTTTATTAACCACTTCGCTGTTTTTGTAAATGTCGCTAATGCGCTTCAAGAAAGGTTTTATTACAAAAAACATAAGCAGTACATACACCACCGAAAACAAAATATTGTATAACGAACTCTCAATAGAACCGGTTTTGGTAATTGCTATCACAGCTGCTAATACGCACCATGCTATCACATCGTTGAAGGCAGCACTGGCAAGAGCAATGGTTCCTAAATGTGATTTTGCCAAGCCTTTTTCCTGCACGATGCGCGCCAAAACTGGGAATGCTGTGATACTCATCGAAATACCAATAAAAAGAGCAAACGAAAGAAAATCTGTTTGAGAGGCAGCAAACTCCTGATACAGGAAATACGCCAATACCATCCCCATAAAATAGGGAATAATGATGCTTGCATTGCTGATGACAAAGGTAACGCCCATTTTGTTTCGTAACATACCCAAATCCAACTCCATGCCAATAGCAAACATAAAAAGAACAAGTCCTATCTGGCTGATTATGTAAATATTAGAAAGCGAAGAGGCATTGAACAAAAAATGATAAGCATCGGGAAAGAAAAAGCCTAAAAGCGAGGGACCTAATAGGATACCTGCTAATATTTCGCCAATTACAGTGGGTTGCCCTATCCGGATGAAAAGATAACCCGCCACGCGCGAAACGAATAAAATGGCTAAAATTTGTAACAGAAGCATGGCGGAAGGTTCAGCCAAATTATGGTACAAAGAGTTTATAAATAATTCAAAATGGTCGGTAGTAGTTCTTGCTGGGACGATTTGCCGCATGGTAGATGAATCAAATTTTTCGGCATACTGAAACAATAGATAGGTAAGCACCCCGACAACAGCCATAATAGAGCCATAAAACAGCCATGTGGTTTTTTTGTTTTGCTGCATAAATTTTTAATTTACAATAATTTAAACCTGATTATTTGTAAAAATTTCTGAAATCAAACTGAACAATTTAAGCTGTTCATTGTTCGGTTCAATGAAATCAATTTGCTACAAAAGTGATATATTTTTGCAAATGTAGCAATTTTTATTATAAAAATGGCTTTGCTATGTTTTGCTTTTATGTGTACCTTTGTATTCCCCAAAATTAATTGGCATTATTGCTTTAAGTATAAAATTTTAAATTCCATTCGATGAAAGAAAATGTGTTTTTCTGGGCAGGATTCATTCTGTTTATTTTTATTATGTTAGCATTGGATTTATTTGTGTTTCATAAAAAAGACACTGTTGTAAAAGTGAAAGAAGCGCTCTTGTGGAGTGGCTTTTGGATTGCCATAGCGCTTATTTTTAATGTAGGTGTGTATTTCTACATTGGCAAACAAGAAGCTTTCGACTTTTTTACAGCCTATTTGCTCGAAAAATCGTTGAGTGTGGATAATTTGTTTGTTTTCCTGATGATATTTAGTTTTTTCAACATCAAATCGGAATATCAGCACAAAATTTTATTCTGGGGAATTATTGGAGCCCTGCTCATGCGTGCGCTGTTTATTTTTGCCGGCGTAGCTATTATCGAACAATTTGCTTGGGTGATGTATGTTTTTGGGGCTTTCTTAATTTATTCTGGCATTCATCTCCTTTTCGAGAATGAGGACAAAGAAGGCTTTGACCCGAATAAAAACGTTGTTATCAAGCTGTTTAAAAAAATCATGCCGGTAACCGATGATATGACCTCACATCGCTTTTTTATCAAAAAAAATAGTGTGGTTTACGCCACACCATTCTTTATTGCCTTGCTGATGATTGAAATTTCGGATGTCATTTTTGCTGTTGATTCAATACCTGCCGTTCTTTCCGTTTCCAAAGATATATTCATTGTGTTCACATCCAATATCTTTGCAATTTTGGGACTTAGGTCCTTGTATTTTGCCTTAAATGGCATTATGGACTATTTCTCACATTTGAAATACGCTTTGGCGTTTATCTTGTCATTTATTGGTATCAAAATGTGCGTCAACGAGTTATCTATAGACTTTGGATATAATATGCACATATCCAATTTTGCTTCCTTGGCTGTCATTGTGTTGGCACTCACCATTTCCATTCTGACATCGACTGTAGCCAAAAAGCGTGCTCAGAAATTGTAAAAATTTTCGTAGCCAATGCCCAAATCGAACCTGCCACTGGAAATAGCGGTGGGTTCGTTGTTGAAGAACATTTTAAGATTGAACACTCCGGACACGATGGCTTTGGTGTATTCCTTGTCCACATAGAGGTTTTGAATGCGTTTGAAAGTGAATGTTCCCTCAATGATTTTAATATCTTCTGCCACATTTTCGCGTGTCAGTAGCACCTTGCATGAGTCCGATTTCAGATTAATTGTTTTGTCGTTCAGCGTTGTGAGGTTTATGTAATCGGCTATCGGATAGCCAACAAACGAGAATTTGAGCGAAGCAAATCGCCCATTCATCACTCCTTTTAGCAAAAGATGGAGCGTATCGTGATTAACAATTATTTTTGTGGGTAAATTACTGTTGTCGGACGTAAATACTTGGCGGTCGATGTAAGCACCAAATGAATTGTAGCCCCATTCCGAATAAATTGGCAAGCCTGGATTTTCACTATCAGCAATAAAAATTGATTTCTGAAGTGAAAATGTATCCTCGTACGAACTGCATGACACGGTAAGCAAGGTAAGTAGAAGCAGAATGAATTTTGAAGTTGATTTCATAATGTATGATGTGTAATGCTTGTTATAAAGGTAATTGTGCTGAAAATCTGAAGCCGGTGAACATGCTGCTCACAAAAATGCTACTGTTGGAATTTGTGAGCAAAAACGAAGGCAAAAGAACTTCTATGTTATACTTCACACGACTTCCAACCGTAACGCCAATCGACGAATTCCACGACGAATAGAATGGGTTAATCTTTACCCCAACGCTGTTTAGAATTTGGTCATTGTAAGGTTTCATGGACGCATTTACAAAATCAATTTTGGTTTTCGAACTCACCTGCACGCCCACATCAATGCCGCTACGAACAAAAAACTCGGCTTTCCACAGCGAGAGGGGCACTAACTTCAAATCAAAAGGTATAACAAGGTAATTCGTTGACTCATTCAGCGATTTAATTTTAGCATACTCGGTAACGGACTGCTCGCTCAAATAACGCAGATAAAAAAATGGAATCGTATTAGAACCCGTAATGTTGGAGTCAATGTTCGTAAACTGAAGTCCAGTGCCTACCTGCACCAGATTGTCGTACAAGCTATACGAAAGGATGGCAGCCAGTTGCGAAAGATTCATGTCCGAAGTGGCATAATTTGAATAACCATCGGAATAATAACCGATATCTTGACGAATGCTCCAAGCCTCGTTTAGGCTTCCATTTACATTAGCAGCTCCCAATTCGATACTGAGAGCAAGTTTCCCAGGTTCACGGGCAGATAATACCGTAGCAAACAAAAGCGCTATCAGTAACAAAGATAAATTTTTTTCAAACATAAAATAATATTTTTTTGATGATTAAATAAAAATCGAAACTAAAATGCGGGTAGCATAGTAAATGTTGCAGAAGATGTGCGATAAATTTTTAACCATGCATCGATATACTCATCTCGCCACAAATGCTCATACTTAATTTGTGTTTCATTTGCTCGGTTGAATTTTCCTCGCCCAGCAAGCACATAAGTTTCGTTACAATAGCTTCGATGGTGCAATCGTAAACGCTCAAAACACCAGCACGCATTAGGTTCAGGCTTGTTTCGTAACGCCCCATCTCCACCGAACCTGTACTACACTGGGTGCGATTAACAAGCAGCACGCCGCGGTCGTTGGCATCTTTCAATGCCTCATAAAGCCATTCTTTGCGTGGGGCATTACCGGCTCCAAACGATTCGATTACTACGGCTCTGATGTTGGGAATGTTTAAAATTGCCTGCACGGTTTGTTGCGTAATGCCCGGGAAAAGTTTTAGAATAGCCACATTCCGGTTGGTTCGGGTACGAACAACGAGGACTTGTTCGTGGTCGTTGTAATGGATATTGGTGCGAAAATACTTGATGTGAACTCCTGCTTTAGCCAATAAAGGATAATTGTATGAGTGAAAAGCATTGAAATGTTCGGCATTTTTCTTTGTTGTACGATTACCCCTGAACAGCGTATCTTCAAAAAATATGCACACCTCGGGCACAATAGCATGTCCGTTTTCGTAAGCAGTAGCTATTTCGATAGCCGTAAGCATATTTTCTTTGGCATCGGAGCGCAACATGCCAATGGGCAATTGAGCGCCTGTAAAAATAACAGGCTTTGATAAATTCTGCAACATAAAGCTCAGAGCAGAAGCAGAATAAGCCATGGTATCGGTGCCATGCAGAATAACAAAACCGTCGTAATCGCTGTAGTTTTCGGCAATGATGAGTGCCATTTTTTCCCATACATCGGGATTTACATCCGACGAATCGAAAAAGGGTAACAAAGGCATACACCTTATGTGAACACCAATATCTTTAAGTTCTGGCATTAATTCCTGTAATCGGTCAAAATCTATTGGGCGCAAAGCCCCTGTGGATGGATCTTCGGACATACTAATAGTGCCGCCCGTAAATAGCAATAAAACTTGAGTTGCTTTTTCCAAAATGTTTGTTTAAAATGTGTTTTGCATTGTTCGATTGCAAAGATAAGTGTTTTTATTACAACAATAAAAAGTAGGAGCTATAAAATTTTACGTGAAACCATGAATGTATAAGACAAAAAACGCTGTAAATAATCCTGCTTTGGCTCTTATTTAGTGCCTGAACGAAAACTACGTAACATATTGCACAATAAGATTTTTTTGTCATAGTTACTGTCTTCAATTTTTAGAAACAGGCAAATTTATTCTTCAAAAGCACGAAATAAAGTGTTGAAAATATTTTTTACTTAAAAAAAATAAAAATAAAATGGGTTTTCGGTGGAACAGTGAGTAACTCAGCTTTGAATTTTGTGTTGACTAAAATTAATTTCTCGTTTGATCTCAAGTTTCATTGTTGTTTGTGAAAATTTATTAATTATATTTGCGAAAATTTTCTAATATCCAAAACTTCTAATTTTAAACTTTATGAAAGTTTTAAAAGAATTTAAAGACTTCGCTATGCGAGGGAATGTTATCGACCTTGCTGTCGGTGTTATTATTGGTGGTGCATTTGGGAAAATTGTGGCTTCGTTGGTAGCCGACGTTATTATGCCGCCCATTGGTCTGTTAGTTGGCGGGGTGCGTTTTACCGACCTAAAGTGGGAAATGAAAGCTGGCGAACTGGTAGATGGTGTAGAAAAAGCTGCCGTTACGCTTAATTATGGTAACTTCCTGCAAGTTACATTTGATTTTATAATTGTTGCATTTGCCATTTTTATGTTTATCAAAGGCATGAACCGCCTCAATAAGAAGAAAGAAGAAGCTCCTACCACTCCCGTAGTACCTGCTGCACCATCCAAAGAAGAACAACTGCTCACTGAAATTCGGGATTTGTTGAAGAAATAAAACCACTTCTGGTGGTCCGTATTTTGTGTGTATTGCTGCTTGCATTTGGTTTATAATATTTACATCAAGTAATTACTTAATAAACAAATGGGGCTCAATGAGTTGAGCCCCTTTTGTTTTGTATTTTTTAAAAAGTTAGAAAAATCGGCGGCTGCCTTGCTCAATTACTTTAGTGATTAAAATATTGGAACAAAGCCATGTACTTCAGCGTATTCTTTGATAAGTACAATTGCTTCTGAAGAAACATAGTCAAACTTGTCCCAGTTTCTCAAGTCTTTCCAAGCTTCGTGGCTTTTTGGGAAAACAGTTTTGTCGGGATAGTTACCTACCATAAAGTTTTCACCTTTTGCATTCACATACGGTGGATTCCCAATCACCACATCAAAGCCACCTTTAAATTCGTTACGGAAAGCTTCGGAAACAGATAGCGTACGAGGATAGAAATCGGGAGTGCCGATGTCCTGTAGTCCGTGTTTTCGTCGGTTATTTAGTATATTAAGTATATTTTCCGAAAGTGTTTTATCGTCAACTTTGATTTGATTCAGCAACTCATCGTTGGCAAACAAACCTCCATTGTAGGCCTAAATCTCAGTATTGGCATCTTTATAACCTACATCCAACAGTTTGAAATACTTCACAAACCGACTGTATAAGGACTGATAATCGTTCATTGGGTCGGCGTTGCACTTTTTCCATTTTTCAACTGTGCCTTTTACCGAGTTGGCAGGGAGTAAGTCTTTGTCTTCGGCAAAAAGCAGAAACAGAAAGCAGTCGAGCAGTTTTTGCGATTTTTTTAAATAGGAGCAGCTTATCATATTCAGGATTCAACGATACGATACAATCAAAAAGCCTACGAAATTAGTCATACCTAAGATTAAATAAGTCGAACTCTATAAAATCAACGGCATTGTCGATATAAAATCGCAAGCGTTCAAAATTGGAAGTAATAACGTAATGACAGTTTTTATGATTGTTTTTGTAGCCAAAAGCCTGAACTTCAACCTTCTTTAAATCCTACGTTTTGTAGTCTTTCAACTCAATTACCGCCACAATTTGGTTGTTGATACGAATAGCTGCAACGGCACTTTTAGCATCCGTTTCATTCTTCTTTTCTCGGATAAGATTAAAATCGGGATGTGGCTTAGCAATGTTCATTTGAAAGTGGCTGAGCTACTGTTAATGACAGTGCGACTCATAGTTCCCCAATAATCTGTAAAACATGTAACAATTTGCACTTTTTGTGTAAAACCTAACGTGATTAAAAGCTTCACCTTTGCATGGTTGAAACATCTAAACATTTAGTTCGTATTCAACTTACAAAAATTCATTTAATACATTCGTTCACAATGCGAAACAAAATTATTTTACTCAAACAAAAAAACACCTTTGTGCCTATGCGCAAACGGTTTTTGGGCTTATTTAGTGTGAGCTTTTTACTTATTTTAATAGCTCTTTTCAGCTGGCAGTGTCGCGAAGACGACTTCACAGGGGAAGTGATTGGTGTTTGCCCCGAAGTAACACTTACCGACCCTACGGATGGTTCGATCAACATTGTAACGAACAAGCGGATTTCCGCCATATTCAACGAAGCTATGAATCCGACAACTATCAATATCAATACCTTTTTTGTCAAAAAAGGCGTTGACTTGGTTCAAGGCTCTGTGCTTTACACAGGTTTAAAAGCAACTTTTATCCCTACCGATTTATTGGAAGCTAACACGGTGTATTCGGCTACCATTACACGTGGAGCTACCGACCCCATGGGCAATGTGATGAAAAATGACACAACATGGTTCTTTAATACAGGTGATATACCTGCAGTTGTACTTACCGACCCGTTGAAAGGTGCTTCGGATGTTGCTTTAAATAAAATTATCACAGCCGATTTCAGTACGGTTATGGATGGTACAACTTTTACAAACGCTACTTTTAAACTGAAACAAGGAACTGCTAATATTAATGGTTTCATTTCTTACGCCGGCTCAAGAGCTTCGTTCGATCCAACCATCGATTTGGTTCCAAACAAAGTTTATACAGCAACGATTACAAGGGATGTAAAAGATTTATTGGGGAATGCAATGGCGAAAGATACAACGTGGAGTTTTGCGACAGGCACTTTGCCTATTATTACCATAATTAGTCCGCAAGATGGCGCTGTAGATGTGGTGCGTAATACAAATGTGACCGCCACATTCAGTAAATTAATGAATGGAGCCACCATAGATCAAACTTCATTTACGCTAAAACAAGGAAACACTTCAATTTTAGGATTGGTAACTTATAGCGAAATGACAGCACAGTTTAATCCAATTATTGATTTATTGCCTGGATTGGAATATACGGCAAAAATTACTCAAGGCGTTAAAGATCTTGCTGGTAATACAATAGAGAAAGATTCGACTTGGAAGTTCACAACAGGAAATCTTATTGTGCCTGTTTTACCTTTCGTTACACTTACCGACCCTGTTGATGCGGCACCTAACGTGCCACTTAACAAAGTGATAACAGCTACTTTTAGCAAAGCAATGGATCTTTCGACGATAAATTCTTCTACTTTTTTAGTTAAAAAGGCTGGAGTTCCCGTGTTAGGATTTGTAGATTATTCAGGACTCAGTGGAACATTTACACCTGCAAGTCCTTTATTGCCAGGAGCTACTTATAATTGCAGCATTACAACTGGAGCAAAAGATGTGGATGGAAATGCAATGGCAAATGACACCTTGTGGAGTTTTACAACTGTGCCACCTATAGTGCAATACAATTTGAACTTATCGGTTCTGCCTTTAAATAGTGGGACTGTAACCGGAGCTGGACTTTATAATACTGGTGCAAGCGTTACAGTGAGTGCCAATGCATTTGCCGGATTCGAATTTGTAAACTGGACTGAAGGCGGTATATCGGTTTCAACATTAGACACCTACACTTTTGTATTGAATGCTGATCGCACCTTAATTGCAAACTTTAGCGCTATTATTTCGGGACCTCCGGGAGTCGATCTTGGTTCGGCTGGCAACTTTGCTATTTTGGCAGGCTCGGGAGTTTCCAACACAGGTGTAACGACCACCATTACGGGCGATGTAGGCTCATTCCCTACGGCAACTATGAATGGACTATTGTCGGGAAATGTAAATGGGTTGCTTTATACCGTAGCCGATCCGATAGTTGGAACTGCTAAAACCAATCTTACAACGGCTTACAATGATGCACAAAGTCGTTCGCTCGATGCTATTTCGCTTCCCGGACAATTGGGTGGATTAACATTAGCCCCGGGTTTATATGTAAACTCGTCGACAAGTGGAATTTCGGGTACGGGAGCTAACGGTATATTAACATTAAATGCGGGTGGAAATCCAAATGCGGTGTGGATATTCAAAATGGGCTCAACACTTATTACTGATGCCGGAACAAGCATTGTGCTGGCAGGTGGTGCTAAAGCCAAAAACATTTATTGGTCGGTAGGAACTTCGGCTACCTTGGGTACAAACTCTATTTTCTTCGGAAATATATTGGCCGATCAGTCGATTTCTCTTACTACCGGCGCACGCCTTACCGGCAGAGCACTTACACGTGGAGCAGTTACATTGGATACTAACGTCGTTACAAAACCATAAAAAAAATAAATTTAAATCATGATAAAAAGAATATTATCCATCACATGTATGTTGTTTGGCTTAGCTGCAACATTACCGGCTCAGGAAGAACTCCGCACCCAACCTAAATTTTGGTTGGGGGTTTCGGGAGCTGGCAATTACAATATGTACACTGGAACTACACAAACGTTGAACCCAACACTTATGGCTCCTGCTGCTTTTCACGAAGGTTCGGGCGTGGGTGGTTTTGCCTCGCTGTTGCTGGAATATCGTCCCATTCCTTTTGTGGGACTGATGCTTAATCTTGGTTACGATGGTCGCGGAGGTGCATTCAATCAGGTAGTATCGCCCTGTAACTGCCCTGAGGATTTGAACACTGGTTTGAGTTATGCCACTATTCAACCAAGCATTCGTATTTCGCCTTTTGGACATAATTTCTATGCGTTTTTAGGTGGTGCTTACAATTATAATTTGAATAAATCGTTTGCATATACCTTCGATCAAAACAATGGAAATGTTTTTACAACATCCGAAGGTGAGTTCAGCAACGTACGTCAGCATGTTTTTTCTACTCATATTGGAATAGGTTACGATATTCAACTGTCGGCATGGAATAGTGCTACACAGGTTGCACTTTCGCCTTTTATTTCGTATCATCCTTATTTCGGACAAGCACCTCGCGGTATCGAAAGTTGGTCATTATCAACTGTCCGTGTAGGATTAGCACTGAAATTTGGTACTGGCAAAGTGAACGAAAAAGCTCCTGAAAAATTAGTATCGCCATTGGTTGAGAAAAAACCGGCAAGTACTCAGGGTGCTTTAGTGCCGGTTACGAATGATAATGAAGCGCTTGCAGCAAGCAGCAAAGATGTTACATTTACTGTGCGTGCTCCGCTTTCTGTGCCCGTAAAACGTAACATTAATGAGGCTTTCCCATTGCGCAATTATGTGTTTTTTGAAGAAGGTTCAACAAAAATTCCGAACCGTTACGTACGCTTGACAACCTCGCAGGCAGCCGGTTTTGAGTTGGAACAACTGCGTACAAGCGACCCCAAAGATCAGGTTGGACGCTCGGCGCGACAAATGAAAGTGTATTATAATATTCTCAATATTGTAGGTTCCCGCATGGTGAAAAACCCTGCTGCTTTAGTTACACTAACTGGCTCATCGGCAGGTAATGGACCCGAAATGGGAAAAGAATATGCCGAGAGCATAAAACTTTATTTGGTGGATGTGTTTGGCATTCGACCCATACGAATTACTACCGAAGGACGTAATCAACCAATGCAACCATCTGCATTGCCTGGTGGTAAAAACTACTTGGTTATGTTGCGTGAAGGCGACCGCAGGGTCGATATTACATCTAATTCACCGGAATTGCTTTTGCCGCTTCAAATTGAAGTAGTTCAGGCTGATCCCTTGGACAGCCGAATACTTTTTAATGTGAAGTCGGATAAAAAACAAGCACTTACTTCGTGGCAAGTCGATGTGATTGACCAAAAAGGTATGAAGCAACATTTTGGACCCTATACGCGCAACCAGGAAAGCATTTCGGGCAATAGAATTTTAGGTGAAAATCAGAAAGGAAAATATAAATTTGTAGTTACTGGCAAAACGCCTGTAGGAAGCATTGTGCGAAAAGAAACTGAAATTAGTCTTGTTCGCAACGAAACACCTGCGGAGGAAGCATTGCGATTTAGCATTTTGTTTGGCTTCGATGAGCAACGCGTGCTCGCTAATTACGAAAAATTCCTGATTGAAGAGGTTGCACCACATATTGCTAACAACGGAAGGGTAATTATACACGGACATACCGATATTATTGGTAGCACGGAATATAACATGAACTTATCGCAACAGCGTGCACAAGATATTATGGAAATTCTACAAAAAGCTACTTTCAATGCGGGTAAAACTGGTGTTACCTATGATGTGATTGCTTTTGGGATGGATGCTGATGATGCTCCTTTTGGAAATAAACTTCCCGAAGAACGTTTTTACAACCGTACAGTGATTATCGACATTGTACAACCAAAATAAGTAAAATAAATGTTTTAAAAAGTGAGCGGATGACTTAAAGTTATTCGCTCTCTTTTTTTCAGTGAATTATGTAACATATACCTGAATTGGTGTAACGGTTTTGTACTTAATTTTATGCAAATTTGTAAAAAACAAAATAATCATGCCTAATCAAAAAACGATTTTCCTTTTACTAATAATTTTCTCAGTAACTTTTGGGTTCACATCGTGTCTGGTTCGCTCACATCACGATAATGGTTATCACCGAGGACACTACAAAAATCACCAGTACACCCGTAAAGTGTATGTCGAAAGACCTGCCCATCACGAAACGTATCAATTAGCACCAGTATATAAAGTGCACAAAGAAAAAAAACATAGCAAAAAGCATACATGGAATGCTAAGAAGTAGATTCAATCAAATGCTAATTCATATTCCCTTATGGGGCTTGGAGCAAAATAATATACGAAATGATAAAAGTACAAAAAGAGGGCATTATCCTCGAAAAACGAGATTTGGAGTTTGAAAGAGCTGGGGTGCTAAATCCTGCTATTATGAGGGAAGGCGACAGTGTTCATATTTTTTACAGAGCTGTGAGCGAAGGCAATTATTCCACTTTGGGTTATGCCCGATTGGATGGTCCATTGCATTTAACCGAACGTTTGGATACTCCTGTTTTTGTTCCCGAAACGGAGTACGAAACACATGGTGTAGAGGATGCGCGTATTACAAAAATCGAAGACCAGTATTATATGACCTACACCGGTTACGATGGCATAAATGCGCGTGGTGCTATGGCGACTTCTAAAGATTTGAAAAAATTCAAACGGCATGGATTAATAGTTCCGCCTATTGCCTATTCGAAGTTTGTTTTTTGGGCTGAGAAAAATGGTAAGGTGAACGAAAACTATTACCGCAATCATAAATTTTATTATCAAGAAGCCGACCCCGATAAAAAAATGATGTTGTGGGACAAAAATGTAGTTTTCTTTCCACGCCGTATTAACGGAAAACTAGTGTTTCTGCATCGCATTCGTCCCGGAATTCAGATAACTTCGGTCGAGAACTTAAGTGATTTAACACGTGAGTTTTGGAAAGAGTACTTCGCCGATTTTCACAAGTATATTGTTATGGATCCTTTGCACCAGCACGAGTCTGATTATATTGGAAACGGCTGCCCACCTATCGAAACTCCAGCCGGTTGGTTACTTATTTATCATGGAGTTGAATCTACTGAACGGGGGCTTATTTATTCGGCATGTGCTGCCTTGCTCGATTTGAATGATCCCTCTATCGAAATTGCCCGACTTCCTTATGCGCTTTTTTCGCCACAGTATAGTTGGGAGCGACGTGGCGAAGTTAATAATGTGGTTTTCCCTACTGGAACGGCTCTTTTTGGCGATACCCTTTTTATTTATTACGGAGCAGCCGACGAACGTATTGCCTGTGCTTCGGTTAGATTGTCGGCTTTAATTCAAGAACTTACTTTAAACATTCAACCTCATGCGACACACTTATGATTTACAACCAAATATTCTTGAAAATTCTCAGAATAAAATGGTTACAAGCAATTTAACTGAAAATGAAAATTTTCTTGGGTCAAAAATACTTGAAAAAACAATTAATTTACCCGAAATACTTTTTGTAACTTCGTTTCCACCTCGTGTATGTGGTATTGCTACGTATTCACAGGATTTAATAAAATCGTTGGAAAATAAGTTTGGAGCTTCTTTTACTATTAAAGTTTGCGCTTTGGAATCAGGAAAAACTTCTTACAAATATCCCGAACAGGTAACTTCGGTGCTCGACACTTCTGATGCGCTTTCGTTTACAAAAACAGCTCTGAAAATTAATCAGCATAGGGATATTAAAATGGTTGTTATACAGCACGAGTTTGGGTTTTTTAAACAGGAGGAAAATGCTTTTTTGAGTTTTCTATACGAACTAACAAAACCCATAGTTGTCGTTTTTCATACCGTATTGCCACACCCCGACGAAAAGTTGAAATTATTAGTGCAAAACATAGCGAATGCTTGTGGTGCTATTATTGTCATGACAAATCATGCAGCACATTTACTTGTAACTGATTACTTTATTCCACAATCAAAAATTACCGTTATTGCCCATGGCACACATTTGGTGCCACACTTAAACAAAACTTCGTTAAAAGCTAAATATCATTTAACAGGTAAAAATGTGCTGACTACCTTTGGCCTTTTAAGTTCAGGGAAAAGTATCGAAACCACTCTACGGGCAATGCCTCAGATTTTGAAAGAGATTCCCAATGCTATGTTTTTGGTCATTGGGAAAACGCATCCCGAAGTGATTAAATACGAAAACGAAAGTTATCGTCAGAAATTACATGCTATTGTTCGTGATTTAAACATAACGGAACATGTGCGCTTTATAAACGAATATTTAGAATTGCCCAAATTGCTCGAATATCTTCAATTGACTGATATTTATCTGTTTACGACGAAAGACCCAAACCAGGCTGTGAGCGGTACCTTTGTGTATGCTATGAGTTGCGGTTGTCCTATTATTTCTACACCTATACCACATGCCAAAGAAGTACTTACAAAAGATACGGGTATAATAATTGATTTTCAAAATTCGCAACAATTGGCTGATGGCGTTATCTTATTGTTAAACAACAATTTGCTTCGCAAAAATATCAGTACAAATACACTTCAGAAAATTGTGTTTACCGCTTGGGAAAACGCTGCGGTGCAACATGCCAATCTTTTCAAACAACAAGTGGGTAATAGGATGAAAATAAGCTACATAATGCCCGAAATAAAACTCGACCAGATAGAAAAAATGACTACTGATATTGGAATTATTCAATTTTGTAAAATCAATCAACCGGACTTTAGTACCGGTTACACGCTCGATGATAACGCACGTGCACTTATTGCTATGTGTATGCACTTCGAACTTACCGCCGAATTGGACGATTTAAAAGCGATTACTACATATTTGAATTATATAAAACTCTGTTTGCAGCCGGGAGGTAATTTTTTAAACTATATGGATATAAACAAAGTGTTTACACCTCAAAACAATGAAGTGAACTTAGACGATGCCAATGGTCGTACGCTTTGGGCGTTGGGTTTTGTAATTTCCAAAAAAGAAATTCTACCCGAGGAGATTGTGTCCACTGCACGTTTTATTTTCGAACAAACGTTTTCACACATCGAAACTGTTCATTCTACTCGTTCATTGGCTTTTATTATCAAAGGGTTGTATTATTATTATAAGGTGGTGAAAACCACTAATATTAAACTCTTCACAGAGCGATTGGCAGATAGACTATCAAATATGTACTTGCATGAGTCGTCCAAAAACTGGGAATGGTTTGAGAGTTACCTTACTTATGCCAATAGTATTTTGCCGGAGGCAATGCTCTTGGCTAACGAAATAACTGGCAAAAAACACTATGAAACTATTGCCGTAGAATCGTTCGGTTTTTTAATGAGAAATATTTTTAATCAAAATGGCATTGAAGTAATATCGAACAAAAGTCGATTTTACAAAGGCAAAGAAGCTCCCAAATTTGGCGAACAGCCTATTGATGTAGCTTATACTATAATGACCCTTTATGTGTTTTACAACCATTTTCGTGAAAATAAATATTTAGATAAAATGATTGTGGCTTTTAATTGGTTTTTGGGCAAAAATAGGCTGAGTCAAATTGTTTACAATCCCTGCACGGGAGGCTGCTACGATGGCTTAGAAGAGTTTAACGTAAACCTGAATCAAGGTGCCGAATCGACGGTGAGTTATTTGATGGCACGATTGACTATGCAGCAACTTAAAAATGCCTAACCTACTGTAAGCAGCAATAATTGATAGCCCTCCGTTGAATACCATTTTTTTATAATAGTGTGAAATAGCTATTGTTTGAGGGTGTTTCAGCCATTATCTTCCAGCTTTGCGCTCATACCTTAATAAAAAGACAATAGTTATATGCTTTTAGTTAACAAAAAAAATGGCTTGACATAGGTAAGCAATTTTGTTGTATAAACTAAGCGTTCGACGATTTTGTAATTAAAAGCTTATAAAATGACATTAGTGTCCACTAAAAAAAAATAAGAGTCAGATGTTCTGACAAGAGTTCTTTGACATCATTATTATCTGCATTAAAAAAGAGTTCTCCAATTGGCGATTTGTCCAATAGAGGTATTCCAAATATTTGTAATACTTCATATGTTGATCGGTTAAGCATAAGGTCTCTTTCAATGATTGCAACTAAGCAATATGATATGACTGCACAATATATTTGTATTCTAACAGCATTTTCAGAAGTACCCCAAAAGGACTTAACCTTCAAGTGCTGCTTAATCCATTTGAAAAACAATTCTACTTGCCAGCGATTCTTGTAAAGCTAAGCTATCTGTTCAGAGGTTAGTTCTATATTATTGGTCAGGTAAACGAAAGTTCTATTCGTTTCTTTATCATAATATACAACTTTCCTCATTTCATCCGGATAGTATTGTAATATATAATATCCAGTAAGTTTGCCAATTTGATTACTCATTACTCCATTTCTCTCATTGACTGGGTTCATTCGAGTAAACTGGAATTGAAGATTTTTCTTGGCTCTAATTACAAAATAAGCTGAATGCTTTGTTATGTTGCAAAGCCTTTTGAAATCAACATACCCACGGTCAAACACATAATAGGCTCCAGATTCATAAGGTATTACATCCATTGCATTCACATCGTTCACCGTAGCATTCGTAATATGAATGAATGCTGGAATTTGTATGGTTATGTCGTAAAGTGTGTGAAGTTTAATTCCAGCTTTTGCTTTTCGGAATTTTGCCCACCAAAATACATTCAAACACAAATCTATCGTTGAAGAATCAAACGCGTAAACTTTACCTTGTATTTCAAAGTCATTATTTGCTCTTTTTTTACGAGCAATATTAATTAAATAATATGCAAAATCTTCAAATATTTTGCTGTCTCGTTTCTCGTTTGCTTTGGAAAGATTGCTTCTCGTAACGTTTTTTCCAAAACCTAAGTGATAGCTTTTTTGACTGTGAGCATCTATAGCTACAATCAAGTCTCGAAGACTATCACGACTTGTTAGTTGACCAAATATCATCACGAGCAACTGATTCCAACAGCTAAAGAGTTTTACATATTTGTTGCCTGCATATTTTATTTCAAAACCATCAAAAACACGTTGAGGTAAAAACTCAACCATTTGCGCGAAAATATATTTTCCTGTATTCATTGCCCTAATTTTAACATTTAGGGCGAAAGTAAAAAATTCAAATCGTCACGCAAAATTTATACTCTGAAACTGCTGATATAAATAGATTTCAAAGAATTGTTAATCGTTTTTAGTGGACACTCATGACTTTAAATAACAAAAAAATAACTGTTCTTACAGGTTATTCCACTATGCTTCAACCTTTTTTGTATTTACTTTCCGATTACCAAGAAATGAATTTCGATAAGGGCAATAAGCGAAAAATAAATCTCAATTTGCCTTACCATCAGGTAGAAGGAATTTGCACCGAAAATGGGC
>MNZK01000043.1 GCA_001873635.1 Porphyromonadaceae bacterium CG2_30_38_12
CCCCATAAAACAGATGTCAAATCTGATTTATGGGATTTTTTATGCACTTAAAGTGTAGATGACGGAATGGATACAATTCAACTATTTGACCTTCGCCAGCAGTTAATCCATCCATGCCAAGCAGGCGTGGCAGAATCATTCCACCTACCACCAACTGCTCGTTCCAATTGCGCATTCCTTTGTCGGTATAATTCACTTCCCAAACCGATTCTTTGCAAAATTCACCGGCGTCAGTCCATATATCCCCAAAATTGCTCATCAATCCATATCCATATTCAGGTTGCATCATTTCGCGCATATCGTTCAAGGCTTGTGTATATTTTGTTTTATCATTTTGATAAAGAGCGACTTCTGTACGCATCATCAAAGCAACTCCTTTAGTCAATCGACCTAATTCACTTCCATAAACAATTTTGGGCAACCGTCCATTAACGCAGGCATAGTCTAAATCAGTCATTATCTTGGCATATACTTCGTCGGCTTTCAATTGCGGTGCTACAAAAGGAACAGCCACTAAATTTTTCTCATAATAAGGAATATTGCCCCATAATTTCCAAAGCGTTTTGTAATAATAAGCTCTCAAGAGTTTTGCTTCGGCTGTAAAACGTTGAACTTTAGCATCTTCAAGTGCTGGAACAGCTACGACTTTATCAATTACAATGTTGCAACGATTGATTCCGGCATACAGCATAACAGTCCATTGTTGACTGGGCACATCGGTCGAATTGGTGCTAAAATTCATTAATTTACGTAATAGCTCCCCCTCGGAGGCAGAACCACCGCCTGGCAACATTTCGCCGCTCATAACGCCACTTATTGCGAGTAATGGGAAACCGTTGATAGCCCAATCGTGCCACTGCAAAGGTGCATAAGCCGCTACTAAAGCGCTATACAACCTTTCTTCCGAATTATAATAATCGTCGGCAATGATCTGGTTTGTTGGCTTCAGAGTAAGAAACTCATCGCCACAAGCCACGAGTAAAGTGCTTACTAAGAGTATGTAGATTTTATTTTTTTTCATTTTTTTTTCTGAACTTTAAAGAGTTACATTTATACCAGCCATAAAAGTTCTTGCTTGCGGGTAATTTCCTTTGTCGATGCCGATATTGATTCCTACGTTCGAAATCTCGGGGTCGAAGCCTCTATATCCGCTAACAGTAAGTAAATTTTCAGCTGCAATAAAAAATCTAAGATTTGAAAGATAAATTTTATTCATCACGTTTTGAGGCAATGTGTAGCCGAGCTGAATATTTTTAAGTCGCAGGTAATCTCCTTTTTGTATATTTAAGTCGGAAGGACGCCAGTTTAGATTCGGGTCGCCAATCACCATGCGCGGAATACTATTCGATGTTCCCTCGCCATGCCATCTATCCCAAATATAAGCTGGTTGATTCACAATTGGTAAATCGACCCGACGAACGGCGTCGAAAATTTGATTGCCTGCCACACCCTGAAGCATGATATTCAAATCGATGCCTTTACATTCGGCATTGATATTCAGCCCATAAGTCCAATCAGGTAGCCCTTTTCCAATTTTTGTACGGTCGTTATTATCAATCACTCCATTTTTGTCGTAATCCACAAATCGAATATCACCGGCACTTGCATTTGGTTGCATTTTTTCACCTTTTGTGTTGGTATAGCTATTAACTTCGGCTTGTGTTTGAAATATGCCATTCGTCAAATGTCCATAAAAATACGGGAAAGGCATCCCATTTTGTGCGCGGATATAGGTTCCACCTGGCACTCCATGAAGCATATCGTAATTTTCATAACCCGTATCATTTCCAAGGTTTATTAATTTATTTTGAATGTAAGTTGTATTTGCCGAAAACGAAATTTTACAATCAGACACATTGAACTTTATACTTGCATCCATTTCAACACCTTCGTTTTTCATATCGCCCACATTGCCTATAGGAGCAACTTCGCCAATATAAGCGGGCAAGGGCACCGACATTAACATGCCAATGGTTTGTTTGTTAAAATAATCTATAGAAAACGTGATATTGTTTTTAAGAAAATAGACATCTATACCAAAGTCCGTTTGTTGTGATTCTTCCCATTTCAGGCTCGGGTTTGAAATACCGTTGGGTTTCGTTCCAAATACAATCGCTTCGGAGGTTCCGTTTCCAAATACATAATTGTTATTGCCGGCAATGGTAGTGACATATCTGAATTGCCCAATATTCTGATTCCCATTTTTACCCCAGCTGGCTCGCAACTTCATAAACGAAAGCCAGGATGGAAAATCGGAAGCAAACTTTTCTTTCGTTACAACCCAACCGGCTGATAAGGAAGGGAAAATAGCCCATTTATTATTTGTTCCAAAATTTGACGATCCATCACGTCGTACAATGCCTTCTACTAAATACTTTTCGTCGAAATTATAGCTTACCCGAGCAAAATAAGAGGCTAATGTTGAATTATTTGTTCCACCATCAGTGCGCTGAACAGTTACATCGCCGGTTGCAAAATTGATATTTGCTTTGTCGGGATCTTCTTCCTGTAAACCATAATTTTGTCCCCACAAAAAGCGACTGCTATATTTTTGTGCCGATTGTCCCAATAAAAAACTAAAATTATTTTTACCAAATGCGGTTGAATAAGTCAATGTATTTTCGAGTTGCCAACTCAAACCACGGTTCATCATTGAATTCACTGAAGAAATATCTGCATAGCGTGTACGGCCTAAGTAATAAACCGGTGACCAACTGTCGGCACCCCAAAACGACAAATCGATGCCATACGACGATTTAAAAATCAATCCTTTAGCCATTTGAATATCCGCCCAAATTGTACTTACAATTTTATCAGTATTGTTCTTTGTTCCGGGCAAATTAAGGTCCGCTACCGGATTTATAATTTCGCCAAAAGAATCGCCCGCTATGGAATAGAGCTGACCATTTTTGCTTTTTACAGCATGAGGATGTAATGCAAGTATTTCAGAAGGATTGGTAGCAAATACGGGCAATAAAGGCGAACTCATAATGGCGCTTCCAAGTGGCGAACCAAATTCGCTATTCGTGAGCACGCCTGTACTTGTAATGCGCGTATAAGCTGCATTAACGCCAAACCGCATTTTATTCAACAGCTTTCGATGGTTGGTTTCGTCAATAAGCGTGTAAACTCCATTGATTCTGAAAGAATATCGATTGTAATTCGAACGATCAAAATTACCACCTACAATACCTTCTTGTTTAAAATTTCCAAAGCTCAAAAAATATGAATTATCAAGCGTACCTCCTGTAACACTAACCTGCTGATTTTGAACAGGAGCATTGTAGTTGAAAATTTCTTTTTGCCAATCTGTTCCTTGCGAACTTGCCGATGGGGTGGGATATACAGGCGCATAACCGTCATTGATATATGCTTCGTTTATTATGGTTTGATATTGATAACTATTTAAAACATCCAATTTTTTCCAAGGACTTTGCACTCCAAAACTGGCATCGTAACTTACAGTAACTTGTTTCCCCGATTTAGAATTTCCATTTTTGGTTGTAATTAAAATAACGCCATTGGCTGCACGTGCACCATAAATAGCCGCTGAAGCAGCATCTTTTAATATTTCAACAGATTGAATGTCGCTGGGGTTCAGATAGTCAATGCCATTCCTAACTGCCATTCCATCAATGATATAGAGTGGTTCACTATCGTTAATAGTGCCAATACCACGAATTCGAACACGTGCGCCGTCGCCTGGCTGACCCGAAACCTGCGTTATACTTACACCCGACACTTTTCCTTTCAGCACATTGTCAACTCGGCTGGGCGATGTTGATTTCAAATCATCACTGTTTACACGTGAAATGGCAGCTGTAACGATGCTTTTTTTCTGAATGCCATAGCCAACAACGATCAATTCGAATAAAGTTTTACTGTCCTCGTTCAACCTTATTTCAAAGTATGATTTTCCATTGATTTGCAATTGTTGGGTCTCATAGCCAATATATGAAATAACAATGGTGCTGCTGTTATCTACATTTTCCAACTGAAATTTTCCGTACATATTAGTGATAGTACCGCTTCTACCATCTTTCGTGAATACGGATGCGCCCATAATTGGCTCGCCATATTCGTCGTACACAAATCCTTTTATGTTTAATACAGTTGTTGGAGATTCTTTATCAGTTTTTTTTATTATAATAATGTTCTTATCCTTTATTTCGTAATCAACATTTTGATTGATAAGTATTTGTTTTACAACTTCATCAATTGATTTTTTATAAATGCTAAGGGTAATTATGTTTTTGGTGTTCAAATCTTTCGATTCATAAACAAAGGAATATCCAGTCTTTGTTTTCAAAGATTCTATGGCTTGTTTCACAGTTACATTTCTCATTTTCAGAGTAATGTTTTGCGACAAAACAGGAGGTGTGAATATGTAAATCATAAGGGCCATGAGTATGACCTTTAATGTTTGTTTCATAAGAAAATCAGATTTCAAAAAAAATGGTTAACAAGCAAATTCAAGAGAACAATTCAAACTCAAATTGAATTATTTTTTATGAAGCGTAATTTCTTTTCCTATAATTATATAGCGCAACTTATTCGTAGATGCCAACACATCAAGCACTTCAGTGATTGTTTGTTCGGTACGAGTGAAATTGCCGTAAAAACGGAAGCCTAATAATTGCTCATCTGCAATTTTAATGCGTACATTGTAAGCCCGTTCTAATTCTTTCGAGATATCAGTCAATTTTTCTTCGTCGAAAGACAATAAACCATTGGTCCAGTCGGCTGAGCGTTTGGCATCAACTTGTTGTATCAAAGCTTTTCCAGTTTTTTTATCCAACACCACTTTCTGATTAGGCAAAAGTAGGTATGCTTTGTCCATTTCATTCGTTTTGTTGAAAGCAACCTTTCCTTCTAATAAAGATACACGCAATTCATCTTCGTTATCGTAATTTCTAAAATTGAATTTTGTTCCTAATACTCTTACTGTCATCTCTTTAGTATGCACAAAAAGTGGAAGCTTTTTATTTTTAGTAACCTCAAAATATCCTTCTCCAACGAGCTCTATATGTCTATCTTTCACTCCAAACCCTTGCGAATAGGAAATATGTGAACCTGCATTTAACCATAATAAAGTTCCATCGGGTAAATTTAATTTAGTGCGCGACCCCAAAGGTGCTTCTACCGATATTTGTGCAAATTGCGAACTGATTTGCTGCCTTCCCAACCAAAATGCCAAAGTTCCAACTACTAACAAAATGGCTGCCACTGCTGCAATTTGCTTGAATGTGTTCAAAAATAGGTACTTTGTGTTGGGCGTCGAAGTGGATTTATTTATCGGAGGAGAATTATTTTCTTTGGTATTGATAAGGAAACGTTCAAATGCTTTTTCGGAATCAAAACGCATTTTATGATTTGCACTCACAGCCGAAAACCACACTTCTTGCATTTGCATAAAGTGAGTTTTATTTTCGTTAGAGGCTAATAACCAAGCATGTAACTCTTGCAATTCTTCTTTCTGAAGCTTTTGAGTTAAATAGCCTGATATAAGCTCGTCGATGTGCGTATTGTTTGATGTAGTATTCATTTTTTTTATCCGTGTACTTACAAGGCAGTTTTTTGGGGAATGAGGGTAGTGTAAACGGCAAAAATAAATTTTATTTGAATAACCAAAGCCATAAAACCCAAATAGAGAGGTAATTGCCTAAATCATTTCGTAGTTTCGACAAGGCATTTTTTATATGATATTTGACTGTATTGACCGAAATCCCTAATTTTTGAGCAATTTCGTCGTAACTAAGGTTTTCGAACCGGCTAAGTTCAAACACTTCGCGACTTTCGAGCGGTAAATGCTGAATGGCATCTTCGATTTTTTGTTCTAACTCTTTTTCGAGTAAAATTGCTAATGGAAAGCTGTCGGAGATAAAGTAGGAATTTTCTGATGGTGCTAATATTTCATTTTCGGGGAGTGAAGTTTCTTTTTTAACGTGATTCAATTGCAAATAATTGATGCACTTATTGCGCACTGCTCGAATTAAATAGGAGCGTATAGACGTTTGTATCTCAATTGTTTGTCTGTTTTCCCAGATATACAGAATTACGTCTCCAACAATTGTCTCAGCCAAATAATCATCTTTCAGAAATTCTGAAGCTATGCTACAAAGCAATCCATAATGCTTTTTGAATAATAAACGATAGGCTTTTTCTTCCCCATTTTTTAATTGTTGAAGTAGATTTTCTTCCTCTTTGAGCATATTGCTTTTATTAAATATCTAAAAATGAATGAAATAACGTATTTTTTATGTAATTAGATTTCCAAAGATATTATTTCTTTTTCAATAAACAAAAAGTTTTGTATATATACTGTTTCTGTTATGTCATCAAATACTACCAAAAAGTTAAAGTCGTATCGATAGTTAATATGGAAGCTATGCAGTGTGCTTACTTTCGAAAATTCAAAAATTGTTGGGTAGGTTGTGGTATGAATATTATTTCGTTTTACCGCTAACAAAATAGGCAAGTAACTTGTCAGGCAACACATTGCTTGCCAGGAACTCTTTTTATTTGCTACATTTACCTTATTTCAAATTATCTTCACTATGTTGGCAAGTTCGTTCACATGATTAATTTGGTTTTGTTTTGGTGCTTAAATTTTGTTTTTAATAACTACATTTGCTACTTTCATTGCGATGATTTACTTGCTGTCTATTTCAAAACCAATTGCAAACATATATTAAAAATAGTCGAATGATTTTTTACTTTCCTTAATCAATATGATTTTGTCATTGTGGAAAAAAATCATTAATTTTGCCGTCAAAATGAAGTTTTAAAAAAAAACAACAAATTTTCAAAACAAATTAAAATAAATAGTATTGATTATGAGACCAATGACTAAAAGCCCATTGCAACTTGCACGCGCGGCTTATCAACCCAAATTGCCCGCAGCATTAAAAAGCAATGTTGTTTTGATTGAAGGCGCAAAAACAGAATCGGTTGCCGACCAAAAAGAAATTAAAGAACTTTTTCCGAACACATACGGAATGCCTCTTATTACTTTTGAAGCAGGTGAAAAAAAAGTACAACCAGTTATTGCTGTGGGTGTTATCTTATCGGGCGGACAAGCTCCTGGTGGACACAATGTGATTTCCGGCTTGTATGATGGTTTACAAAAACTCAATCCAAACAATAAACTATACGGCTTTTTGGGTGGACCCAGCGGCTTGGTTAATCATGAATATATTGAACTGTCCAAAGAAATTGTTGATGAATATAGAAATACGGGTGGCTTTGACATCATTGGCTCCGGCCGAACCAAATTAGAAGAACCTGCTCAATACGAAAAAGGTGCTGAGATTTGTAAACAATTAGGCATCAATGCTATTGTGGTAATTGGTGGCGATGATTCCAATACAAACGCTTGTGTTTTGGCTGAATATTATAAACAAAACGATGTTAATATTCAAGTTATTGGCTGTCCTAAAACGATTGACGGTGATTTAAAAAACGAAATGATTGAAACATCTTTTGGTTTTGATACTGCTTGTAAAGTGTATTCGGAGCTAATAGGTAACATACAGCGGGATGCAAATTCAGCAAAAAAATATTGGCATTTTATTCGTTTAATGGGGCGTTCGGCATCACACATTACGCTCGAATGTGCATTGCAAAGCCAACCCAACATTTGTATTGTGTCTGAGGAAGTAGAAGCAAAAAATATGACTTTGAATGATGTGGTAGAAGATATTGTGAAAGTTGTAGTTAATAGAGCCAATTTTGGATTAAATTTTGGAACTATTTTAATACCTGAAGGATTGATTGAATTTATTCCAGCAATGAAAAAATTAATTGCTGAGCTGAATGATTTATTGGCTCATAACGAAGATTTCAATACTATGCAAACCGACGATGAAAAACGTCAATATGTAAAAGGAATGCTCACAAAAGATAGTTCAGATCTTTATCGTAGCTTACCAAAAGGAATTGCACGCCAGCTTACATTAGACCGCGACCCACATGGAAATGTGCAAGTATCGCTTATCGAAACTGAAAAATTATTAATAGAAATGGTGGCAAAACGTTTGGCACAACTTAAAGCCGAAGGTGTTTACAAGGGAAAATTCTCAAGTATAAATCACTTTTTTGGTTACGAAGGTCGTTGTGCCATTCCATCAAACTTTGACGCAGACTATACCTATTCGTTAGGGTTTACTGCTTCCTTATTAATTTCGGAAGGCAAAACAGGTTATATGGCTTCGGTGCGTAACCTCACTGCGCCAGCTGCCGAATGGATTGCTGGTGGCGTGCCTATTACCATGATGATGAATATGGAACGACGACATGGTGCCATGAAACCGGTTATTCAAAAAGCATTGGTTCGTTTGGATAGTGCTACGTTTAAGTATTTTGAAGCTAACCGTGTTGAGTGGGCTGACGAAAAACAAAGCTACATCTACCCAGGACCCGTGCAGTACTACGGACCAACAGACGTTTGCGACCGTCCGACCGTAACGTTGACGCTCGAAAAAGCCTAAAAAGTTTGAGAGTAATAACTAAAAAAATAAATCGCAGCAAAATTGAAATTTTCAATTTTGCTGCGATTTTATTATTTTATTAGAATAAAATCAATATTCAAATTCTAAAATCTTCATTTAATTTCAACTACAAACTCGGATTGAGGATGGCGGACTTTTTTTAGTGAAGCTAACCAATCATTTTCAACATCGCGATAACCCAAAGGTAACATCAACACACTTCGCAAACCTTGTGCTCGAAGATTTAATAATTCGTCTAAAGCATCTGTGGAAAAGCCTTCCATTGGCGTGCTATCTACTTCAATGGCAGCGGCTTGAGCCATGGCAAAACCCAACGCTATGTATGCCTGACGCGCAGCATGTTCAAAATTCTGTTCGGCTGTTTTGCTTGCAAATAATGTTTTTAACCTTACTTTGTAATCGTTGTAACGATCTGCAGGCATGTTGCGCTCGTTAGTTGTGAGCTCGTAAATATGATCAATGCGTTCGTTGGTATAATTGTCCCATGCCGCAAAAACTAATAAATGCGAACAATCAGCCGGCAGTGTTTGACCATAAGATAAAGAAACAATTTTTTCTTTCAATTCCTGGTTGGTAATTACTAATAGTTTGAATGGTTGTAATCCAGAAGATGTAGGAGCTAAGCGTGATGCATCTATAATGCTCTGAACTGCCTCTGAAGAAAGCTTTTTGGTGCTATCAAACTTTTTAGTGGCATATCGCCACTCGAATGATTTAATAAGAGTCATTTTGTATTTGTTTGTATTAATAATATTTTATTATTTTGTTTTCGTTGCTACAACATTTGTTTTTGAGCTTTGTTCAAACTATTTTGGGTTTTTGGCGTTAGTGTATGTTGTAAAATACAAAATTTATTGAATGCCTGAATAATAATAATTTTTAATTTTTAATCTAAAAGCGTTGATTTATGCACACAATGCTTATATTTGTGCAATTACTTACAGATTTTAGACAGCTACACAAAGTATATATGAATAAAAATAAAGTACTTGAACAGCGCGTAGAAGCGTTGCAAAAAATGGAGGAAAATGCTGCACATCGCCAGCATTTAAAAGGTAAATTAACTGCTCGTGAACGTATTAACATTCTTTTTGATGAAGGTACTTTTTTCGAGTTTGATGCGTTCGTTTCGCCCTCACAAACCCCTCAGAGTAGCCGCCCTACTAATTTTGGCGATGGTGTAGTTGTAGGGCGTGGTTTGGTTCAAGGTCGCAGTGTGTTTGCTTATGCTCAGGATTTTACTGTGCTTGGCGGCTCGCTTGGATACGCGCATGGTATGAAAATAGCCAAAGTACAGGAAATGGCTTTTAAGTTGGGCGCTCCGATAGTAGGCTTGATGGATTCGGGAGGTGCTCGCATTCAGGAAGGCGTGAAAAGCTTGGCAGCTTATGCAAAAATATTTCGCAACAACGTTCGCTCTTCTGGAATAATACCGCAAATTTCGGCAATCTTGGGTCCGGCAGCTGGTGGTGCTGTTTATTCCCCTGCACTTACCGATTTTATTTTTATGACCAACCAAACTTCCTACATGTTTGTTACTGGCCCCGATGTGGTTCGCGAAGTGCTAAACGAAGAAATTGATATGGAAGGACTTGGAGGTGGAAATGTGCATGCTCAAAAAAGTGGTGTAGCGCATTTTGTTTCCGACGACGAGGAGCACACACTTTTATTAATTAGAAAGTTATTATCATACATTCCTTCAAATAATTACGAAACTTTACCTGTTTCAAATTTGGTTCGTGTGTACAACTCCCGGCAAGAATATCTCAATAAAATTATACCCGAAGATACCAATCGCCCTTATGATATAAAAGAAATAATCAATATTATTGTTGATAAAGATTCTTTTTTTGAAGTACACGAAAAATTTGCTCAAAACATTGTGGTCGGCTTTGCTCGCCTCAACGGAAAGTCAATTGGAATTGTTGCTAATCAGCCCAAAGTGATGGCAGGTACCTTAGATATTAATGCCAGTGTGAAAGGGGCTCGATTTGTTCGTTTTTGCGATGCTTTCAATATTCCCTTATTAATTTTAGAAGACGTTCCTGGATTTTTACCCGGTATTGAACAAGAACACAACGGAATTATTCGTAACGGCGCCAAGCTGCTTTATGCTTTTTGTGAAGCAACAGTGCCCAAAATTACAGTCATTATACGAAAAGCTTACGGTGGTGCTTACATTGTAATGAGTAGCAAGAATACAGGTGGCGATTTTAACTTTGCTTGGCCTACTGCCGAAATAGCAGTTATGGGACCAGCAGGTGCTATCAAAATTGTGAACAAACACGAATTGTCTAAGTCTGATAACAAAGCTGAGTTGGAAAAAATTCTGGCTGATAAATATAAAGAAGATGTAGCAAATCCTTACAGAGCCGAAGAGTTGGGTTTAATAGACGAAGTTATTATTCCTTCTAAAACCCGCGAAATTCTTATTACTGCTTACGAAATATTATCTAACAAACAATACACCAAACCAGCTCGCAAGCATGGAAGTATTCCTCTTTAATTAAAAAAAACATCATGAAAAAAAGAATATTGATAGCTAACAGAAGCGAAATAGCTATACGCATAATTCGCTCAGTTCATAAATTAGGTATGATAGCTGTGGTTTTTAAGAGTGATCGTGAGCCTGATGCCTTGTATTTGAATGATGCTGATGAAGTAATTCCTGCGAAAGACAATCACAACGATAAAGCTATTTTTTTGGATCCTGAAAATATTGTAAAATTAGCAGTTGAAAATAAAATCGACCTTATTCATCCTGGCTATGGTTTTTTGTCTGAAAATCCCGATTTTGCTCAGCTTTGTGAAGATAATGGCATTAATTTTATTGGACCATCGCCGCAGTTAATTCGCGATATGGGATTAAAAACAGTGGCAAAAAGTATGGCAATCAAATGTGGCTTACCTTTGGTGCCTGGTAGCGATGGTGCTATTGCCGATGCACAAGCAGCTAAAGCATATGCTGATAAAATTGGGTATCCTGTTATTCTGAAAGCCTCTGCCGGAGGTGGAGGTAGAGGGATGCGTATTGTAGAAAAACCTGAAACTATTGAACGTAACTTCAAATCGGCATCCGACGAGGCTATGGCTGCTTTTGGAAATGGCGATATGTTTATCGAAAAATACCTTCAGAACCCCAAACATTTGGAGTTCCAAATAATGGGTGATAAACATGGTAACGTTATTCATTTGGGCGAACGTGAATGTTCGCTTCAACGCAAGCACCAGAAAATAATGGAGGAAGCCCCATCGGCGAGCGTAACGCCTGCCATGCGGAAAGAAATGGGCGAAATGGCTGTGAGATTTGCCAAAACAATTGGCTATTATTCTGCGGGAACTATTGAATTTATTATGGATGAGGATGGATCGTATTTCTTTATGGAAATGAATACACGCATTCAGGTTGAACACCCTGTTACTGAAATGATTACAGGTGTCGATTTGGTCGATTGGCAGATACGTGTTGCCCTTGGCGAAGTACTTACTTTGAAACAAGAAGATATTGTTATTCGCGGTTGGGCTATTGAAGTTCGCGTCAATGCCGAAGATACTCAAAACAGATTTTGTCCGCAAACGGGTTTTATTGATTTAATTCAATTTCCAACCAATGAAAATGTACGTATTGAAACAGGCGTTCGCTCTGGTTCTGTAATTACACCGTATTTCGACTCCATGGTTTCTAAAATAATTGTAACGGGAAGCGATAGAAAAACTTGCATTGCCAATACCTTAGCTGCTTTGGATAATTTTATTTTAGATGGATTGAAAACAACAGTGCCATTTTGCAAAGCCGTACTTCAACATCCTGCATTTATTGATGCCACTTACACCACGCGTTGGGTGGATCAGGTTTTCAATACTGACATGCTCGAAAATGAAGATGAAGAACTTATTGGTGCCTTAGCTGCAACCATTATGTATGCGCAAGAGTATCTCCAACTTTCTTCGGATTTACCCACATATAAAAATGACAGACTAAATGTTTGGGTTTTAAATAAAAGATTAAATTACTAATAAATGGGAACATCATACATATACAATCGCGATGCTTCAAGGCTTTTTATAGCGGTGCGCGACAACGAAAAACGATTTAAATTATTTATTCCCAAAGAGTCATTACCTGCAGTAAATGGCGTGGAATTAGATATAGATTTTGTGGAACAAGAAGACTTTCATTATATTTTTGAATGGAAAGGTAAACGTTTTCATTGCGAATTGGTATCAAGAGACCAAAATAAGGCTGTTGTGAAAGTAAATGGCGTAGAATATAAATTCAGTATCGAATCAATATTTTCGTACATTCGACGCGGTTTAATAAACAATTCGTCGGCTATAACTGATAATAATATTAGTGCGCCAATGCCTGGAAAAATTATTGATATCTTTTATGCCGAAGGCGATATTGTGAATGTGGGCGAGCCAATACTGACATTAGAAGCTATGAAAATGCAAAACGAAATTTCGGCTAATTGCAACGGTGTCATTCGCAAACTTAAAGTGCAAACTGGACAATCTGTAATGAAAGATGAATTATTAGTCGAAATTCAATCGATCGACGTTTAAAAACATATACTATTTGAAACTAAAAAAAGGTGTTTACATTGCTGTAAACACCTTTTTTTACTTCAAAATTTGCAACCGTGTTATGCCAAAACAGTTTGATTTGCCTCAGCTAAATTATATTTTTCAAGAATGTCATCGATAACTTCTTTTACCGTCGAAATTTTTGTTGAAAGGTATGCATTGCTACCCGCAAAGGCATAACCTTTATCCATATTTCCTTTATAGGCATTGTAAAGTGCTAAAATAATACAGTAAGGAACCACTTTGTAATCGCAGGTATGAAGACAGTTGTAAGGGCATGATTTGGGACGGGTAAGCCCTAATTTTACATTTTCCAAAAACTTGCCTTGTAATGCTCTTCCAGGCATTCCAACAGGACTTTGAATAATTTCAACTTCCTGGTCGCTCGCTGTTAAATACGTGTTTTTAAATTTAATATCGGCATCACATTCGGTTGTCGTTACAAACCTACTTGCAATTTGAACTCCTTGTGCCCCCAATTGCATAATTTTATGCATATCTGCACCAGTATAAATTCCGCCAGCCGCTACGACTGGAATTTTTTGATTGTATTTTTCTTCAAAAATTGCCACTTCATTCACAACTTGAGGTA
The DNA here is from genome assembly GCA_001873635.1 of Porphyromonadaceae bacterium CG2_30_38_12. Lineage (GTDB taxonomy): Bacteria > Bacteroidota > Bacteroidia > Bacteroidales > Paludibacteraceae > Paludibacter. The sequence goes on from MNZK01000043.1 coordinate 13,690, forward strand.
TTAACTCTTCAATAGCATAGTTAGGATCATTGATTTGATTCAATTTGAATCCTAAGTGTCCTCCTGCTTTTGGACCTTCAACAACAACTAAATCAGGCAAATAATTGTAAAGTGTTTTCCACTTTTCACAAATGATTTTTGCTGCTCGTGCCGATGATACAATAGGTACTAACTTGGTGGTACATTCCGGCGTACGGTATTTGGGCAAATCGAGTGGGAGCCCGGCACCTGCAAAAATAACATCCGCTTTTTCGGCAATGGCTGTTTTTACCATATCGCCAAAGTTTGTAAGTGCCATCATGATATTTACACCCACGATGCCATTCGTTTTCTGTTTGGCTTTCTGAATCTCTTCACGTAAACCAATTATGCAAGACTCCATGTAGGTCTTTGCTTTCTCCTTGTAAATCAAGCCCAATCCAGCGCAAGAAATTACTCCAACTCCTCCTTCGTTTGCAACTGCCGAGGCTAAACCCGACAAGGAAATACCTACACCCATGCCACCCTGAATGATAGGAACACGTGTCGTAAGATTTCCAATTTTCAATCCTTTCATGATTTATAATGATAAATTTGTTAGTATTTCAACCATTCAACTTCAATCCCATTACTAAAAAATAAGAATTCGAACGTTTTCGAATTCTTATAATACTATATATTTAGAGCCATAATTTTATCCATAAATTACTTTTCCATTTTCGTCTGTAAAGTTTTCAAAACTTTTATTGTATTGTTCCATAGCACGATAGCTCATTGACATACTCGAAAATCCCCCATCGTGAAATAAATTTTGCATGGTAACTTTTCGAGTTAAATCGCTGAACATAACTACGCAATAATCAGCACATTCTGCAGCCGTAGCATTACCAAGTGGCGACATACGTTCGGCAAAATCCAACAAACCATTAATCCCTTTCACGCCACTTCCAGCTGTTGTTACAGTAGGTGATTGCGAAATAGTGTTAATACGTACATTTTTTTCACGACCATAAATGTAACCAAAACTACGAGCAATTGATTCTAAAATAGATTTTGCATCAGCCATATCGTTATAGCCAAACACGGTGCGCTGCGCTGCCATATAGGTTAATGCTAAAACTGAACCTCCTTCATTGATAGCATCCATTTTTTTTGCTACTTGTAGCATTTTATGGAATGAAATGGCAGAAATATCTAATGTTTGGTTCAGCATATCATAATCCAAATCATCATAAGTGCGTTTCTTTCGTACGTTGGGCGACATGCCTATCGAGTGCAGCACAAAGTCAATTTTGCCTCCAAGAGCCTCCATCGATTGTTTGAATACCTCCTCTAAATCGCTTACGCTTGTGGCATCAGCAGGGATAAGTTTTGCATTTAATTTTTCGGCAAGCTCATTGGTAGTGCCCATTCGAACTGCCAATGGTGTGTTTGATAAAGTAATTTGAGCTCCTTCTTCCACAACACGTTCTGCCACTTTCCAAGCTATCGACATGTCATTTAATGCTCCAAATACGATTCCTCTTTTACCTTTTAATAAATTGTTTGTCATGTTAAAATAATTAATTTTGATTTTTCATATAACTCTATTTAAACGATAATTGTTTATAATAGCTCTGAAATTTGGCACAAAGATACGAAAAATGTGCAATAAATTAAAATTGTCTGAATAATTCGTCTAAGCTATATATCTCTTTGCGTTCGGTATGTGCTAATTGTTGCATGGCTTTGGCTACTTGTATGGCGTGGATTGGTCTGTATTTTCGCAATAATCCTATTTTATTGATTGCAAACATAAGCTGGAGAGCAATTTTCTCTAAAGGGCGTTTCTCACTACGATTTCCAAAAAGCTGACCTGGTCGGAGTATACTTACGGTACGAAACGATAGGCTTAAAATCGTATCATCCAACGAGCCTTTCGTGTTTAGATAGAAATTAGATGATTTTGAATTGGCGCCTGCCGACGAAATAACAACTACATGTTGTACTCCATTTTCATGAGCTGTTTTTGCAACTTGATATTGATAGCTAAAATCTACTTTGTATTGTGCTGATTTTGAACCTGCAGCTGCAAGTGTTGTACCCATGCATAGAAATAGAACATCGCCTTGAATTTGATGTTTCCAACTGTCCATAGTATTAAAATCTACCGTGAAAACCTCTAATTTCGGATGCACCAAGTCAATCGGCTTTCTGACGAATATAGTAACTACATCGTATTCTGTGCTTTCTAAAATTTGTTTTAATAATTCAGTACCTACCATGCCAGTAGCTCCTACAATAATCGCTTTTTTTTGCGTTTTTTTTGTCATTTTCTTTTGTATTTTTCTGCTGTAGCCATTATTTTTTCTACATAGGCAGCTGTTTCTTTTCCTCTGAATCTTCCATATTTTACAACGGGATCGTTGTAATAGATTGGTTCTGATTCTTTGAGCAAAAACTCTTCTACATGTCCGAACCAAATAGATGGGTTTTTTCCATGTTTTTTGGCTAATGCCTGTGCATCAAGTATGTGAGCTGGTCCCGAATTATATGATGCGAGAATAAATTTTATTCTCTCCTGTTTGTTTTCTATACGCGCAAATATCAAATTTAAACTTTTTATATATTGCACGCCTGCTTCAATGTTTTTTTCGGGAATGAGAATGTTGGAGCGGTTTAACCCTAAATTGGTGGCAGTGCGTGGCATAAGTTGCATCAAACCTGCTGCCCCAGCCCACGAACGTTGCGAAGAATCAAATCGAGACTCGTGAAATGCAATAGCAGCTACTAATTGCCAATCCCAGTTAATTTCTTTGGCGTATTTTTTAAACCAATGGTCGTAAGGCGATATGCTTCCTTTGGGAATTTTAAATTTTTTTTGATTAAAATAAAGGCTGTTTCGTAAGTATTTGTAGCTTAAGTTAGCTTTTAAAATTTCAGTTTCGGGCGTATCATTCCAAGTTTCAACAGCTTGAACTAAATGAACTGCTTGTTTGGAAATAAGCCATCCATTTCGTTGTAAATTACCTAATTGTAATCGAATATCTAAAGTGGAATAATAGATTTTATACAGCTTCGCAATCTTTGAGTAAGCTATAGTATAGGCTAATTTTCCTGATGCTACTTTTTCAATTAAATCTTCTTGCGTGAGCGAATCGTTGGCTAATTCTATGTTAAATGTGTTGCCTGTGGCATCGTTTAATCGATGTAATTGTTGTTCGAAAACAGAATGTTTTTCTATGGTTATAGTTTTATCTTTTAAATCAATATTGTTGGTAATTGTTTTAATATTTAGTTTTTGAACCAATACCGGAAAAGCATCTTCGAGGGGAACAACAAATTGAAACTTTTTTTTGAGTTCTTTGGTTTGGTTAAAATTATAAGCCGCTATATCAATGCGTTTATTTTCGAGTAAATCTATCAATTCCTGCTCGTTTTGAGCACGAATTACTTTTAAATTGACTTTTAGAGTGGATGCTAAATTTTGAGCCAGCTCGTAATCGAAGCCCATTGGCTCATCACGATAATAAAAGTACGAAACTGCATTTTGGATAGTTCCTACTCGAAGGGTGTCCAAGGTTAATATAGTCTCCAAATCATTTGAAACTACTGAAAGTTTATTGTTTTTGGGCTTGCAGGCGACAAAAACAATAACCAAAAGTAACCAATAGATTTTACTATATCCGTTTTTACTCATAATTTACTTAGATAAAAGCAATGTTTTCTGATAGGATTGTTTGCTGTCCTTGCATTCGTAAATATACTTGCGCAGTAGCCAAAACGTCTTTCTGACAATAAGTTGCAATGCGCTGCACATCGTTTTCCTGATAATATACCTGCGCCACCTGACTACCGTCGATGTCATCTTTGGGAGTAGGGATGCCAAACACAGCTGTGAGTAGCTTGAGTGAGGTGTAATTTTTATAATCGCCAAATTTCCACAACTCCAAGGTGTCAATAAAATTAATCTCCCACGGCTTTTTGCCTGAAATCTGCAATAAAGCGGGCAAAACTACACCGTGAATAAGCATACGCCTGCAAATGTAAGGAATATCAAACTCTTTGATATTGTGGCCACAAATGGTATGTTCTTTGGTGCTGCAAAATTTTACCAAGAACTCAGCAAATTCTTCTAATAAAAGTTTTTCATCGTGCCCAGCAAATGATTTGGCTCGAAAACAAGGCTGATTGCCTCGAAAATAAATAAAGCCTACCGAAATGCACACAATTTTTCCGAACTCAGCATAAATACCTGCGCTGTTTGCATAAGCTTCGGCAGCAGTAGTTTCATTGTTATACTTTTCGGGCATGCGTTTTTGAATCAAATTGAATTTGTCTTCCCACAAATGACTCAATTCAGGCGTCAAAGCGCTTATTTCGGCAGTTTGTGGAACGGTTTCAATATCAAGAAATAAAATCTTTGTTAGATCTAATGCTGCCATTTGTTGGATTATTTCGTGTGTGGATTTAAGTTTTTTTCTATAAACATGGTCAGTATATCAATTGCTATCTGATTGTTACCACCTTGAGGTATAATTAAATCGGCAAAGCGTTTGGTTGGTTCAATAAATTGAACATGCATGGGTTTCACAGTCGTTTCGTATCGTTCCATAATTTTATTTACAGAGCGTCCCCGTTCAATAATATCGCGGTTGATTACCCTGATTAAACGATCGTCGGCGTCGGCATCCACAAAAACTTTCAAATCCATCATCTTACGCAATTCGGGATTTGTTAGTACCAAAATTCCTTCGACAATAATTACATGACAAGGTTTTACTGCAATCGTTTCGTCAGCACGGGTGCATGTGAGGTACGAATAAATAGGCTGCTTAATGGTTTTGCCTTTTCGAAGCTCTTTAAGATGTTTCGTAAGAAGTTCAAATTCAATTGAATCGGGGTGGTCAAAGTTTATTTCGAGTCGTTCCTCTAATGGCAAATGACTGCTATCTCGATAGTATGAATCTTGAGGCAAAATGGCAACTTCACCTACAGGTAATCGGTCTAAAATTTTACGAACCACTGTTGATTTCCCTGAACCGGTACCACCGGCAATTCCTATTATAAGCATATTGTTGTGATTTTCAGCCCTTAAAAATACGGATTTATTACGTGATAAAACAAAAAAAATGGACAACTTTGTCCATTTTAATTTTACTCTATCTGTAAATTAATGAAATTCAATTACTTAAATACAATAAGAAATATGTTAAATTTCATTATTTTGTCCACTTTATTCGTTGTAAAGTCCCGTAATTAAATAATTCTTGAAAAATTACAAAGAATTTTATAATAAAGATTCGATTTTTGCAACAAAAGCACTTTTTTGAGCTGCACCTACTTGTTTATCTACTATTTTGCCATCTTTAAAAAATAAGATAGTAGGAATATTCCGAATACCATATTCTTGAGGAGTTTCCACGTTTTCATCTACATCCATTTTGCAAATAATTACTTTACCTTCATATTCGGTAGCTAATTCTTCAATGATAGGACCTACCATGCGGCATGGGCCACACCATTCAGCCCAAAAATCTATAACTACTGGTTTGCCACTGTTAATAATTTCTTTGATGTTTCCATCGGTTACATGTAATGCCATTTTTTTAATTGTTTAAAATATAAATGAATTAGGAATATTTTTTGTTTAATTTGCTGCAAAGTTACAAATCAAAATTCAAATAGAATGCTTATTTTAATAAAAACAGCATGTTTTATTATCAATAGTTGCATTGAGAAAATCTATTAATTTTCATTTATTTGAAAATCCAAGATTCCTTGTTGTTTTAATTGCTTGATTTTCTTATAGATATCATTATCAATTGCCAACCTATGTTGGCGCGAAAAAAGCTTCACTTTGTTGGGAGACTGATCGTCGATAACGTTTATAAATAAGTTCACATTTCCTTTGTTTTTTAAAATCATATCTGAAATAACAAGAATTAATTCCTCATCAATGTTTTGAAGTGGTATGGTTAATGTCAGTTTATCAACTAATTTCTCTTGTATTTCTCGAAATAAATCAATTTTTTGAATTTTTAATTCCAAAATTTTGGGCTCGTTTGGATCTGTTGGTTTTTTATATTTCCAATCAGAACCTTTAATTTGAACCGTAGCAGATATATACAGGTACAAATCTTTAATCATGTATTTGCTATATTCCACGTAATTATTTCCAAATAAGGCAAATTCAAAAGCTCCAGCATAATCCTCAAGCGTAAAAATCCCGTAAGGATTTCCATTTTTCGACATTCCATGACGTATTGTTGTTACCATACCTCCAATGCGTAACTGCTTGCCTTCTAATGGTGTAATGTCTTTCAAATCACTTGTTGTAGTGTTGCAAATATGATTAATTTCCATTTCGAATTCATCCAACGGATGCGCCGATAAATACATTCCGATTAGCTCCCGCTCTTTGTTTAATTTTTCTAAGGGCGACCATTCGGGCGTGTATGGAATTTCTGGTTTTGAAATTTCAATTTCATCGGCACCACCAAACAATGAATTTTTAGACATCGCTATATCTGATTGATAGCGAGTACCATAGCGTATTATAGTGTCAATCACAATTTCTCCTTTGCTATTTTCAGCCATAAACTGTTCGCGTCGAATATCGCTAAAACTATCAAAAGCCCCACAAAGCGCTAAGCTTTCCAAGGTGCGCTTGTTGCACGACGATAGGTTTACGCGTTCTACAAAGTCAAACACACTTTTGAATTTTCCTCCCTTAGTGCGCTCTTCGATTATACTAAGCACTGCTCCCTCGCCAACACCTTTTATACCTCCCAATCCAAAACGAATGTTTCCGGTAGCATTTACAGTAAAAGTTAAATCGCTCTCGTTTACATCGGGTCCAAGTACGTGCATGCCCATCGACTTGCATTCGTCCATAAACTTCCCAACTTCGGCTATGTCATCGCGGTTACGTGTTAAGTTGGCAGCCATAAACTCGGCAGGATAATTGGCTTTCAGATAAGCAGTTTGATATGCTATCCACGAGTAACAGGTGGCATGAGATTTATTAAATGCATATTTTGCAAATTCTGCCCAATCCGACCATATTTTTTCTAATTTTTCTTTCGGTCCGTAACCATTAGTTGCACAGCCTTCTAAAAATTTAACATGCAAGGTTTCCATTTTATCTACGAGCTTTTTACCCATAGCTTTGCGCAACTCGTCGGATTGTCCTCGGGTGAAACTGGCTAAGTCGCGACTTAGAAGCATGACCTGTTCTTGGTACACTGTGATTCCGTAAGTATCTTTCAAGCGTTTTTCCATTATTGGAAATGGATACTCAATAGTTTCGCGTCCGTGTTTGCGATTAATAAATTGCGGTATATATTGCATAGGACCCGGACGATAGAGTGCGTTCATGGCTATCAAATCCTCAAATTGAGAGGGTTGCAATGCTTGTAAGTGCTTCTGCATTCCTGCCGATTCAAACTGAAAAGTACCCACAGTAGCACCTTTGCTAAACAATTCGTAGGTAGCTTTATCATCGATGGGAATGTTGTCAATATCTAAGTCAAAACCTTTCGATTTCTTGATATTTGATAGCGCCTCTTTTAGAATCGACAAGGTTTTTAAACCTAAAAAGTCCATCTTTATGAGTCCAATTTCTTCAATAACAGAGCCTTCATATTGTGTTACCAAAATGCTATTGCCCGTTTCCTTGTCCGTGGCAGTGCTTAGTGGTACAAAGTTCGTTAAGTCATCGGCACCAATAATTACTCCACAAGCATGTACACCTGTTTGTCGCACTGTCCCCTCCAGCATTTCAGCATATTTGAGCGTGTTCGCAAGGTTTTGGTCTGACGAGTTGCGAGCTTGCGCCAATTCAGGAACATACTTTAAACAGTTGGCAATGTTTACTTTGGGCGCTTTTCCATCGGAGCCTTCGGGAAATTTATCAGGAATCAATTTGGTTAAGCGGTCAGCTTCTTGCAAAGGTAGGCGTTGCACACGTGCCACATCTTTTATCGATGATTTGGTTGCCATTGTACCATAAGTAACAATTTGAGCAACACGTTCTTTGCCATATTTTTCGGTAACCCACCGCAATACCAATCCACGTCCATCATCATCAAAATCAATATCTATATCTGGCATCGAAATACGGTCAGGATTCAGAAAACGCTCAAACAGTAAATCGTATTTTAAAGGGTCAATATCGGTAATTCGTAAACAATAAGCCACTACTGATCCGGCAGCAGATCCACGTCCCGGACCAACCGAAACTCCCATACGACGAGCATTGGTAATAAAATCTTGTACAATAAGAAAATAGCCCGGAAAACCCATCGTTTTCATGACATGTAACTCAAATTCAATACGTTCAGCCTGTTCGTCGGTGAGGGCTTCTCCATAGCGTTTTTTGGCACCAAGATATGCTAACTGTGCCAAGTAATCTGCTTCAAGTTTCACACGTATTACTTTTTCGTAACCTCCTAAGCGTGCATATCCATTCCCAAATTCCTCCTGCAACATTTGTTCTGTATAGCGATTCCGGTATTCGACTTCGTTGCCAAAATCAGACGGAATATTAAATACAGGCATCATTGGACCCGAGTCGATGTCATAAAATTCTACTTTGTTGGCAATTGCCACAGCATTTTCTAATGCCTCAGGTACATCAGCAAAAATTTGCCACATTTGCTCAGGGGTTTTCAGCCATTCTTGTTTTGTGTAGCGCATACGGCTCGGATCGTCCAATTCTTTACCTGTGCTCAAGCAGATAAGTCGTTCGTGAGCTTCGCCATGCTCTTCTTCCACAAAGTGAACATCGTTGGTTGCAAGCAGCTTAGTGTTTGTTTTACGCGCCAAGGCTATCAAATCTGCATTTTGACGTTGCTGCTTATCAAAGCAACTGTAATTTGCATTGGGCTTGTCTGTTTTATGTCGTTGTAGTTCAATGTAATAGTCATCGCCAAAAACTTTTTTGTACCACAGTACTGCCTCTTCGGCAGCTTCCAAATTGCCGCTTTCCACTTTTTTGTGTATTTCGCCACCCAAACAAGCTGATGAGGCAATCAGACCTTCGCTGTATTTTTCGAGTATCTCATGGTCGATGCGTGGTCGATAATAAAATCCATCCATCCATGCATACGAAACTAATTTGCAAAGATTACGATAGCCAACTTTATTTTTTGCCAATAAAACTAAGTGATAGCCACTTTTATCTTCTGTTGAATTTTTTGAATGTAAGGATTTACGTGCCACATACGCTTCACATCCTATAATTGGTTTGAAAAGTTTTTTTTGAGCTTCCTCTAACTGTTTTTCGAGCGCTAATTTTTGTAGGTCATCAAGATTGTTGGCTTGCAAAGAATTTTGTATCGCTTTAATTTCTTCGTTAACCTTGGCATTTTTCTTTTTGGTATAATTAAGAAATTCTTTGATGCCAAACATATTACCGTGGTCGGTGAGTGCTATAGCATTCATTCCCGACTTCGATGCCTTATCGACAAGTCCCGAAATACTGGACATGCCATCCAAAACCGAATAGTAGGAGTGAACGTGTAAATGTGCAAAAGAACCCATTGTATCGTGTTGTAAATTAGAATTTTGTATAAATTTTAAACTGCAATTTTTCGACTTCCAAGATAAGAATATTTTTCAAAAAGTCCTTTACCATTGTATGTTAAGTTTTCAACAATTGACATTTTTAACTTCAAACAAATACTTTTAATGAAATAGTTCCAAAGATTTAGTTACTTTTGTATAGAATAAAAACAAAAATAATACACTCGGATTAAAAGTAAAATATTAAACAACTTTTCAAGGAAAATTCTTTATGAAACGAATCATCAATACTACCTTGGCACCTGCAGCAATTGGACCCTACAGTCAAGCTGTTGAAGTAAATGGCACCCTCTATATCTCGGGACAATTAGCAATTAATCCTGCTATTGGAAAAATTGAAGCACAAGACATTCACAATCAAACCGAACAGGTATTTGCTAATATTCAAGCAATACTAAAAGAAGCAGGCTATGATTTTAACGATGTTGTGAAATCAACCGTTTTTTTATCCGACATTGCAAATTTTGCTGCCATGAATGATGTTTATAAAAAATATTATGTGTCCCAATGCCCTGCACGCTCAGCATTTGCAGTGAAGGATTTACCCTTGGGCGCTTTGGTAGAAATCGAAACCATAGCAGCCAAATAATTGATTTATGTCCATTTATCGTTTAAAAAAACAATAAAACAAGGCTAAAGTCGTTAATTGATTTGACTAAAATGATTCAAATTTTATGCAACAAAAAATCATATTTTTTCTATTTTTATTGTTTAGTATATTCATTCATAAACCTTTGATGGCGCAAAACAGTTATCACAGCGATGATAAACTTTTGCATTTTGGTTTTTCATTGGGGTTCAATGCAATGGATTTTGGAGTTACGTCAAGCAATGGTGGAGTTGCTGCGGATGTTTCCAACTTGCGACCTGGATTTTCAGTAGGCATAGTAAGCGATTTAATGCTAAACCGTTACTTAAATTTACGCTTCACACCAACCCTGCATTTTGGCGAAAGAGAATTAACTTTCAAAGGATTAGGTTCTGTTATTATACCTTCAAGCCCGGTAAGTATTCCTTTTTATCTGAAATATAGTGCCGAACGTTATGGCGATTTTCGTCCATATATTCTGGGTGGAGGAGGAGCTTATTTTGATTTAGGTAGATCGAACGAAAATCCGATTTTACTTAAAACTTTCGATACTTTTATGGAAGTAGGAGTGGGCTGCGATATTTATTTCAGCTTTTTTAAATTAGCTCCCGAACTTAAATTTGGTTTTGGTTTCAATAATATGCTCACTCCATGGGACAGTCGCGATACAGGACTTTTGAACCCCACTGACCGTCAGTATTCCGATGCACTGAGCAAATTAAAATCAAGGTTTATCTCACTTACCTTTAATTTTGAATAGTCATTGCTATGAAGTTATTTAAGTCAATAATTTTTATTTTCACTTACTTGTTTTTGTTGAGTTGCCAAGACGAAATTTTCACAGTCGATACCTCCAAAAAACTTTCTTTTTCCACTGATACACTTACATTTGATACCATATTCACATCCATTGGAAGTACTACCGAAAAATTTTTAATTTACAATAACAACAAGCAGGCTTTACGAATTTCACGTATCTCATTAGCTGCTGGTACTAATTCAAAATTTCGAATCAATGTAGATGGTACAAACAGTCAAAATAATGTCTTTACAAATATCGAAATTGCTGCCAAAGATAGTATGTTTGTTTTTGTTGAAACAACTATTAATCCAACCGCTGATGCCAATCCAATTTTGATTGAGGATTCTGTTGTTTTCGAGTTTAATGGAAACAAACAAGGAGTTCTTTTAGAAGCATTTGGACAAAATATGCACCTGATTAAAAGCACTTTGCTTACCAAAAACACCACTTTATTAACCGATAAACCTTATCTTATCTACGATTACTTAGCTATCGACTTCAGAAAAACACTTACAATCCCTGCGGGTTGTAAACTTTATTTTCATAACAATGCAAATTTAATTATTTATGGTAATTTAATCACAGCGGGCACTTTCGAAAATCCAGTTAGCATGCAAGGCGACCGCTTGGATAAGGTTAAATTTTTAGATCCCGTATCATATAATTATGTTGCTGGTCAATGGGGTGGCGTCTATTTTTTATCTCCCACTGGAAATCATAAATTAAAAAACACAAACATTACGAGTGGCTATGTTGGTATTTATTCTCCTAACGAAGACAGATCTACCCTACCAACTATTGACATCGAAAATTGCAAGATTCACAATTTTGTATATTATGGCATTGTGGCTCAAAACACAAATGTTACAGTAAAAAATTCAGAAATCTCTAATACAGGTAGTTATACTGTTTTTTTAAATGGTGGTAAACATGTTTTTTTGCAGTCCACTATTGCAAATTATTATGCCAACAATTCTTTTGAACCAAGCTCCAGAGATAAAACTCCAGCAGTTATGATTATGGGCTTACAGCGTTCGGCACCTATGCAAACGGAGTTTGTTAATTGTATTGTTTCCGGAACTATGGACAATGAATTGTCCATTGCAAGTCGCTTTCTTACTGATTATAAAGGAGCTTTCTCGTACTCCTACATCAAACGAAAAGATAAATACGAATTAAGCCAGTTTAAACATATTAGATGGTACAACTTTGATGATACTGTTTTCAAACAAAGCACGTACAATTACGAACAAAAAAAGTATTTTGATTTTATGCCCGACTCTATTTCACCCGCTCGCCACATTGCCGATCCTGCTACGGCATCGCGATTCCCCTTCGATTTGAATGGGAAAAATCGTTTTTCGGATGGTGAGCCAGATGCTGGAGCTTATGAGTGGCTACCAACTTCCCAAAACAATTGATTTTTTCACCAAAATAATTATCTTTGCATCTTGTTTTCAAACTTTATAAATTAAACTAATAACATGAGTAACACAAAAAGAGTCTATACCTTTGGCAATGGAAGTGCTGAGGGCAAAGCAGAAATGAAAAATTTGCTCGGTGGCAAAGGAGCTAATCTTGCAGAAATGAACTTAATAGGAGTGCCCGTTCCTCCGGGTTTTACCATTACAACCGATGTGTGTAACGAGTATTTTCAAATTGGAAAAGATAAGGTTGTTGATCTACTCAAACCAGAAGTTGAAAAAGCTATTCAATCCGTCGAAAAATTAATGAACTCTAAATTTGGAGATGTTGAAAATCCTTTGTTAGTTTCTGTTCGTTCGGGTGCACGCGCTTCTATGCCTGGTATGATGGATACCATTCTTAATTTAGGATTAAATGATTCAGTTGTCGAAGGACTTGTTCGGAAAACTGGAAATGCTCGCTTTGCATGGGATTCATACCGTCGTTTTGTTCAAATGTATGGCGATGTGGTGTTAGGAATGAAACCAGTTAATAAAAATGACATTGATCCTTTTGAAGAAATTATTGAAAGCGTAAAGGAAGAAAAAGGGGTTCACTTAGATACGGAACTTTCCGTGGATGATTTAAAATCATTGGTTACAAAATTCAAAGCTGCTGTCCTAAAACAAACAGGTCATAATTTCCCTGAATCAGCTTATGAGCAATTGTGGGGTGCCGTTTGTTCCGTGTTCGATTCGTGGATGAACGATCGTGCTATTTTATATCGCAAAATGGAAGGTATTCCTGCCGAATGGGGCACCGCAGTAACTGTTCAATCGATGGTATTTGGAAACATGGGCGAAACATCTGCTACTGGGGTTTGCTTTAGCCGTGATGCTGCTACGGGCGAAGATCAGTTTATTGGTGAATACTTAATCAATGCACAGGGAGAGGATGTAGTTGCCGGAATTCGTACACCTCAACAAATTACCAAAGAAGGTTCACAACGCTGGGCGAAGCTTGCAGGAATTTCTGAAAACGTACGTGCGTCAAAATATCCATCTATGGAGGAAGCAATGCCTGCCATTTACAAAGAATTAGATGCTATCCAAACTAAATTAGAAAACCATTACAAGGATATGCAGGATATGGAATTTACTGTGCAAGAAGGTAAATTATGGTTTTTGCAAACGCGTAATGGTAAACGTACAGGAGCTGCCATGGTTAAAATTGCTGTTGATATGCTTCACCAAGGAATGATTGACGAAAAAACAGCTGTTTTGCGTGTTGATCCAATCCGCTTAGATGAATTGCTGCACCCTGTGTTTAATAAAACAGCGCTTCAAAATGCCAAATTAATAACCAAAGGTTTAGCTGCATCGCCCGGAGCTGCTTCCGGACGCGTAGTGTTCAACGCCGATGATGCTGCCGAATGGGCAGAACATGGTGAACAAGTTATCATGGTTCGCATTGAAACATCGCCCGAAGATTTGGCTGGTATGGCTGCCGCTCAGGGTATTCTTACAGCTCGCGGTGGTATGACTTCGCATGCAGCTGTTGTAGCTCGCGGAATGGGTAAATGTTGTGTTTCAGGTGCTGGTACTCTGAAAATTGATTATTCATCTAAAATTATGGAAGTGGATGACATTACAGTTAAAGAAGGCGATTACATTTCATTAAATGGTTCTACTGGTGATATCTTCTTAGGAAAAGTAGCTACATCAGCAGCTGAATTGGACGCCGATTTTGCCGAATTAATGTCTCTGGCTGACAAATATACCAAAATGTCTGTACGAACAAATGCTGACACGCCACACGATGCGCAAGTTGCTCGTAAGTTTGGAGCTTCAGGTATCGGACTTTGCCGCACCGAACACATGTTCTTTGAAGGTGAAAAAATAAAAGCCATGCGCGAAATGATTTTAGCTGAAAATGTTGAAGGACGTCGCATTGCATTGGCAAAAATTTTACCTTATCAACAAGCAGATTTTGAAGGTATCTTTGAAGCTATGGCAGGTTGTCCGGTTACAGTTCGTCTGCTCGATCCACCCTTACACGAATTTGTTCCTCACGATCAAAAAGGACAACAAGAAATGGCTGAGGCTATGGGCGTTTCTATCAAAGCTATAAAACAACGCGTTGATGCTCTTCACGAACAAAATCCGATGCTGGGACACCGTGGATGCCGCTTAGGAAATACGTATCCTGAAATTACGGAAATGCAAACTCGCGCAATTCTTGGCGCTGCTTTAGCACTCAAGAAACGTGGAATTGTAGCTATTCCCGAAATAATGGTACCTTTAGTAGGTATAAAATATGAATTTAATGAGCAAGATGTCATTATCCGAAATACTGCCGAAAAACTTTTTGCCGAAGTTGGTGATAGCATTGAATTTAAAGTGGGAACTATGATAGAAGTTCCTCGTGCTGCCCTAACAGCAGGTAAAATAGCTGAGAAAGCCGAATTCTTCTCCTTCGGAACAAACGATTTGACGCAAATGACCTTTGGTTATTCACGCGATGATATTGCATCGTTTTTACCCGTATATTTGGAAAAGAAAATCTTAAAAGTGGATCCATTCCAAGTGCTTGACCAAAATGGAGTAGGGCAGTTGGTTAAATTAGCAACCGAAAGTGGTAGAAATGTCCGCCCATCGCTTAAAGTAGGTATTTGTGGTGAGCATGGTGGCGAACCATCATCAGTTGAGTTTTGCCATAAAGTTGGCTTAAATTATGTTAGTTGCTCGCCATTCCGTGTGCCTATTGCACGCTTAGCTGCTGCACAAGCTGCTTTGAAGTACTGATTCTTTTCCTTATTAACACAAAAAAAGCTGCAAATGAATTTCATTGCAGCTTTTTTTGTGTATAATGCGTAGTTCAATTTTTTTTAGGAATGAATAGTTTCAATTTTTTGCTTTGCAAAATTCAAAACACCCTGTAAATGCTTTCGCATAATTTGTTCGGCAAGAAGTGCCTCTTTTTGCTCAATTGCATCTAACATTTGTTCATGTTCGTCCGATACAATGGTATTGGGTGCGCATATTCTATCTCGTTGGTAAATAGTCATTATATCTGGTATAACTATCATAAGCATAGCTTTTAATACAGGATTGTGACTTGCCTCGGCTATAGCTCTGTGAAAAGCAAAATCATAACTAACGCGTTCGTCTGTATTAAAAAACTTCAAATAATTTGCCAAAGCTATCCTCAAATTTTCAATATCCTCAGGCGTTCTGCGCTCTGCACAAAGCTTTATGGCATTTGTTTCTAACAATACACGAGTTTCTACTAATGAATAAAAATCATAATCTTGTAAATTCAGCACATCCGAAATCAACCCATCTAAAGTAGTTATATCTAATCCATTAACCACTGAACCACTTTGAGGTAAGGTTTTAATAATACCGTAGAACTCAAGCTTGTGAAGAGCTTCCCGAATCTGAGTGCGACCAACTCCTAAATCAGATGCTAATTTTCGTTCTGCAGGTAATTTATCTCCTGGCTTTAATGTGCCCGAATTAATCATTTCTTTAACTTGAGAAATAACATAATCGGTATTTTTATTACTAACTTGATCACTCATTTTCAATAAAATAATATTATTGAAATACTCAATATCCCCATTTAACCCAAACAGCACCCCAAGTAAAACCGGCACCAAAAGCTGTTAAGATTAAATTATCACCTTTTTTGAATTTTTTTTCAGATTCCCACATACATAAAGGAATGCTCGCTGCTGAAGTATTTCCAAAACGGTCAATATTTATAATAGCTTTTTCGGGAGCAACGCCTGTGCGGCTAATTACAGCATCGATAATTCGAAGATTTGCTTGATGAGGAATTAACCAGGCAATGTCTTCACCTTTCAGATTGTTTTTATCCATCAAGTCGCCCGATACACCTGCCATGTTTGTTACTGCATGCTTATATACATTTTGACCTTCTTGATAAATACCATGCTCGTTACGGTCGATGGTTTCGTGCGAAGAAGGATTGGCTGAACCTCCTGCTTTGAGCATCAAATGTTTTCCGCCAGCGCCATCCGTAAATATCAACGAATCCATCACTCCAAAAGCTTCATGGGTAGGTTCTAATAAAACCACACCTGCACCATCCCCAAAAAGTGGTGCAGTCGTGCGGTCATTGTAATTTGTAATTGATGACATTTTGTCGGCACCAAACACGAGCACTTTTTTGTATTGACCTGATTTAATGAAATTTGAAGCCGTGTTCAAAGCAACAATAAAACCAGAACATGCAGCTTGCAAATCAAAAGCAAGTGCATTCTTAATGCCTAATTTATCTGCTATCATAGCTGCACACGATGGAAAAATATAATCAGGGGTTGTTGTACCCACTATAATTAGATCTATTTCTTCTGGTTTTGTACCAGTCTTAGAAAATAAATCTTCTGCTGCCTTGGCAGCCATAAATGAAGTACCCGTATTAGGCTCTTTCAGTATGCGACGTTCTTTGATACCCACGCGAGATGTAATCCACTCATCGCTAGTATCCATCATTGTACTAAGTTCTTGATTGTTAAGAATGTATTCTGGAACGTAACCTCCTACACCCGTAATTACTGCTTGAATCTGAGACATAAAATAATGATTTAGTGTAAATAAAAACTAAGCCCAAAGTTTTTTACCATGGGCTTATTTGAAATTATTTGTCGCACCAAAGCGACATCGACTTTTTATACAGTAGCAAGTTTTTCAATTGCTAATTTTCCTCTATAATAACCACATTCGCCACATACAGTGTGGTAAATATGTGTTGCACCACAGTTTGAGCATACTGCTAATGTTGGAGCTTCTGCTTTATAATGTGTTCTTCTTTTTGCGGTACGGGTCTTCGAATGTTTTCTCTTGGGATGTGCCATCGTTTTTTTATTTAATTGTTTCTAATTGTTTTCTAATATATTTTGCAAACCATCCCAGCGAGGATCGTGTGCTGTTTCTTCACTTTCTATTTCATCGTCATCATCATCCAATTCAATATCATCAGTATCATCTTTGGAACGTGAAATGTGTTTTTTCAATTTCGTTACCATTGTTTTGTTACATTCTCCTACGGCATGTACATGCTTCATGGGGATATTCAAAACAATAAATTCGTATAAAAACCATGCTATATTTATAGCTCCTTCCGATTCGGGTACAATTACAATTTCATCTTCTTCCGAAAATTTGTCACCAAATTTCACAAGAAGTTTTTCTTTGTAATTAATTGATTGCTCCATATCTTCTAAGCAACGATTGCATGGAACTATAACCATACCATTTAATACAAATGAGAGCTCAAATGATCCTGACTTACGTTGCACAATTACTTTGGCATTCACAATACCTTTTTGAACTTCAGGACTATCTATTTTTTTAAAATAAACATCATCAAGCACATACTCATACACACGACTATCTTCGCTTAAGTCCTTTAATACAACATTATAAGTTCCAAATTTCGACATAAATTACATAATAATTAAACCGTGCAAAGGTACAAAAATCTGATTACATATAAAATACTTTTATTTTATATTTTCAAATAAAATAACAAAAAACAATTAACTTTCTGAATATCTGATTTTTATAACACCTACCAGCACTTAAATATATCTCAATCTGGTTGTTTTAGCTGTATTCTGAAGGTCGTTCCTTTGCCTATTTCCGATTGTTTAACAAATATTTTACCGTTATGGTATTCCTCTACGATGCGTTTTACTAACGAAAGTCCTAATCCCCAACCTCTTGATTTGGTTGTGAATCCAGGTGAAAAAACTGTTTTAAATTTACTTCGCTCAATTCCCTTACCGGTATCTTTTACATCCACCACAATATACGTATCTTTCTGCGAAACAAAAATATCAATATTTCCAATACCATCCATAGCATCGATGGCATTTTTGCACAAATTTTCGATTACCCATTCAAATAGAGCAATGTTTAAATAAATAAACAAGGGACTTTCTTGCTCGTAATGACAATCGATAGCTACTTTTTGTGACGAACGTTTATTCATATAATCCAACGCATTATTCAATGTTTCGTTCAAACTTACTAAATGCAAATCGGGGGCAGAGCCAATTTTGGAAAACCGTTCTGCAATAATTTGTAAACGGTGAACATCTTTGGACATTTCAGCTATCATCGTATCTTGCTCGTGGCGCAATTTTAATAAATCAACCCAAGCAAGTAACGAGGATATTGGTGTTCCCAACTGGTGAGCTGTTTCTTTGGACAGCCCAACCCAAACACGATTTTGTTCTGCTCGCTTTGTACTCGAAAAAGCAAAAAATGATATGAGAAAAAAAATAAAAATGACAGCAAACTGAATGTATGGAAAATAATAAAGTTTCTTGAACAAGAATGAATCATCGTAATAAATATACTGTTTAGTATTTCCTAAATCTACAACAATAGCTGGTCGTTTGGACTTTAACTTTGAAATTAATTGCTTGTAAAACGCTGAAATATTTTTCTTAGGTTTAATAACGTTGCGTGTGTGGATCAGTTGGTTATTTTCATCGGCAATAATGACAGGTATAGTGGTGTTACCTTCAATTATACTTAAAATAAAATCGATGTTTGTGTTTTCATCTGCCAATATGAATTGGCGAGTTGCTTCAGCCCAAATTTCAATTTTTTTTTGCTCTTCTATTGCCAAATCTTTTGCTAACTTATTGGTAAAGAGGGTAGAGATTATAATAATTGCTGCACCAATAACGATAAATATCAGTTTAAAATGACGTGATATTTCAAGAATATTTATTATTTTTCTCATGTTAATTTTAATTATCGTATAAGAAAGGGTCAAAAGTAGCAAAAAACTATGAAATACTGTTCAATATAAACAATTTTTCAAAGCCTTGAGAATTGAATATTTGAATTTTCTCGTCATTATATAGAATCTATACAATTCTCGCTAAAATTAAATTTAACTATGTAATAGAATTATATATTTCACAATTGTATCATATCAAACCAAGCGAAATTGTACAAAAGTCAATACAAATAACACAGTACAAGTAGTACAATTGTATATTAAACTTCTTTTAAAAATTTAAAAATACAAATAGATTTTTTACTCTTATACAAAAATACAAAAAGCATTAACAATACAAAA
>MNZK01000032.1:0-5132 GCA_001873635.1 Porphyromonadaceae bacterium CG2_30_38_12
CACATCACAATCCTGATACCAGTGCAAAGCTGGAGTAAAGGTGCATGGGGTCTTTCCGTCTAACCGCGGGAAGTGTGCATCTTGACACACAGTTCAATTTCGCTGAGTCCACATCAGAGACAGCGGGGAGATCGTTACGCCATTCGTGCAGGTCGGAACTTACCCGACAAGGAATTTCGCTACCTTAGGACCGTTATAGTTACGGCCGCCGTTTACTGGGGCTTCAATTCAATGCGTCGCTTACGCTAACATCTCCTCTTAACCTTCCAGCACCGGGCAGGTGTCAGGCCATATACTTCATCTTTCGATTTTGCATAGCCCTATGTTTTTGTTAAACAGTCGCCTGGGCCATTTCTCTGCGGCCTCATTGTTATGTGAGGCGTCATTTTTCCCGAAGTTACATGACTATTTTGCCTAGTTCCTTAGCTGTGAATCACTCGAGCGCCTTAGTACGCTATACTTGACCACGTGTGTCCGTTTGTGGTACGGGTACTTATAAGATTAACGTTTAGCGGATTTTCTTGGGAGTCTGTTTACATCCATATCCAATTGCACAAGTGCTCTTGGTACTATCAGGTTCGACTCAAGGAGCGGATTTGCCTACTCCCGTCAATATCTACACCCTTCAACGCACTATTCCGTCAGTGCGCAGGACTTTCACTACTCCGTCCCCACTTCACTCTTATAAGTAGTACAGGAATATTAACCTGTTCTTCCATCGGCTTCGCCTTTTGGCTATACCTTAGGCCCCGACTAACCCTGATCCGATTAGCGTTGATCAGGAATCCTTAGTCTTCCGGCGGGGAGGTTTCTCGCCTCCCTTATCGTTACTTATACCTACATTTGCTTTTCTTGACGCTCCAGAATAAGTTGTCCTTATGCCTTCTACGCTGACAAGAATGCTCCCCTACCAATTCCGTAAAACGGAATTCCATAGCTTCGGTAATATGCTTATACCCGATTATTATCCACGCCAAACCGCTCGACTAGTGAGCTGTTACGCACTCTTTAAATGAATGGCTGCTTCCAAGCCAACATCCTAGCTGTCTGTGCAGTTCGACTTCGTTAATTTAACTTAGCATATATTTGGGGACCTTAGCTGATGGTCTGGATTCTTCTCCTCTCGGACGCGGACCTTAGCACCCGCGCCCTCACTGCTCACAATCATTTACATGCATTCGGAGTTTATCAGGACTTGATAGGCGGTGAAGCCCTCGCATCCAATCAGTCGCTCTACCTCATGTAAACTTTGTAAACGCTGCACCTAAATGCATTTCGGGGAGTACGAGCTATCTCCAAGTTTGATTAGCCTTTCACCCCTACCCTCAAGTCATCCGAACACTTTTCAACGTATACCGGTTCGATCCTCCAGTTGGTGTTACCCAACCTTCAATCTGCTCAAGGGTAGATCACTTGGTTTCGCGTCTACTCCCACTGACTTAGCGCCCTGTTAAGACTCGCTTTCGCTTCGGCTGCGCACCTGAAATGCTTAACCTTGCCAGTGAAAGTAACTCGTAGGTTCATTATGCAAAAGGCACGCTGTCACGGAATCGCTCCGCTCCAACCGCTTGTAAGCGAACGGGTTCAGGGTCTATTTCACTCTTCTATTCGAAGTACTTTTCACCTTTCCCTCACGGTACTGGTTCACTATCGGTCTCTGGGGAGTATTTAGCCTTAGCGGATGGTCCCGCCAAATTCATACAGGATTTCTCGTGTCCCGCACTACTCAGGATACTGCTATCAAATTAAAAAATTACTTATACGGGACTTTCACCCTCTATGGTTCAAATTTCCATTACGATTCTAATTCTTTTTTAATCCAAATATCGCAGTCCTATAACCCCGCTTATGCATTGCTACATAAACGGTTTGGGCTGTTCCGCGTTCGCTCGCCACTACTTGCGGAATCACTTTTGTTTTCTTCTCCTATGGGTAATTAGATGTTTCAGTTCCCCACGTTTGCCTCCTATTTAATAGGATAACATAGCTTCACTATGCTGAGTTGCCTCATTCGGAAATCTTGGGATCATAGGTTATTTGCACCACCCCCAAGCTTATCGCAGCTTATCACGTCCTTCTTCGCCTCCCAGAGCCTAGGCATCCACCGTTCGCTCTTATTTGCTTTTTCTATTTCTTTTTTGCTCGTACTTGATTCTAATATGTTGCCATATCGTTTCAAATACTTACGTACTTTTTTAAATTTACAATTGATAATTGATAATTTATAATTAGTACGTCTTTACTACTTTCTTCTCTTTCTTTCAATATGTCAAAGATCTTATTTCAATTAATAATTAAGAATTTAAAATTAAGAATTTAAAATTATTAATTAGATAGCTTCACAGCTTTTAATTGAATTGTGTTGTTTAATAACTTTTCATGGTTATAAAACTTCTTATTATATACGTTATTCTTGATTCCTCAAAAATTATCAACTCGCTTGTTGATTTTATTATTATTTTACACGATATTCTCTTTTCAAATAACTCTCTTTGTTATTTTCTGTGGAGAATAAGGGGCTCGAACCCTTGACCCCCTGCGTGCAAGGCAGGTGCTCTAAGCCAACTGAGCTAATCCCCCGAGTTTAATGGTTTATATTTAATTATAAATCATTCATTTATTATTGATAATTTAAAATTTAATATTGCTTTTGTAGTCCCAGGCAGAGTTGAACTGCCGACCTCTACATTATCAGTGTAGCGCTCTAACCAACTGAGCTATAGGACTGAATTTTCAGTTATCAGTCGTCAGTTATAAGTTGTTAAGTTTGCACTTTACTGCTTCGTAACTGTTTACTGTTAACTGTTGATTGTTAACCGTTAACTGGTTACTGTATTTTTTTAAAAACAACTAATAATGCAGTATGCAAAAGTTTACATTTACTTGTATTTTACACCACTTTTTTATCGAACTTTGGCTTATCACACTGTGCTCCAGAAAGGAGGTGTTCCAGCCGCACCTTCCGGTACGGCTACCTTGTTACGACTTAGCCCTAGTTACCAATTTTACCCTAGGACGCTCCTTGCGGTTACGTACTTCAGGTCCCCTCGGCTTCCATGGCTTGACGGGCGGTGTGTACAAGGCCCGGGAACGTATTCACCGCGCCATGGCTGATGCGCGATTACTAGCGAATCCAGCTTCACGGAGTCGAGTTGCAGACTCCGATCCGAACTGAGAGAGGCTTTATGAGATTAGCATCTGCTCGCGCAGTAGCAACCCTCTGTACCCCCCATTGTAACACGTGTGTCGCCCCGGACGTAAGGGCCGTGCTGATTTGACGTCATCCCCACCTTCCTCACACCTTACGGTGGCAGTCTCATTAGAGTCCTCAGCTTAACCTGTTAGTAACTAATGATAAGGGTTGCGCTCGTTATGGCACTTAAGCCGACACCTCACGGCACGAGCTGACGACAACCATGCAGCACCTACACAGAAGCCATTGCTGGAAAACGAATTTCTTCGTCGGTCTTCTGCATTTCAAGCCCGGGTAAGGTTCCTCGCGTATCATCGAATTAAACCACATGTTCCTCCGCTTGTGCGGGCCCCCGTCAATTCCTTTGAGTTTCATTCTTGCGAACGTACTCCCCAGGTGGAATACTTAACGCTTTCGCTGTACCACATACAGTATATCGCATACAGTTAGTATTCATCGTTTACTGCGTGGACTACCAGGGTATCTAATCCTGTTTGATCCCCACGCTTTCGTGCCTCAGCGTCAGTTGTATCCTAGTAAGCTGCCTTCGCAATTGGTGTTCTGTGTTATATCTAAGCATTTCACCGCTACACAACACATTCCGCCTACCTCATTTACACTCAAGATTCTCAGTTTCAATGGCAATTTTACGGTTGAGCCGCAAACTTTCACCACTGACTTAAGAATCCGCCTACGCACCCTTTAAACCCAATAAATCCGGATAACGCTTGGATCCTCCGTATTACCGCGGCTGCTGGCACGGAGTTAGCCGATCCTTATTCGTAAAGTACATACAATAGAGCACACGTGCCCTTTTTTATTCCCTTACAAAAGAAGTTTACAATCCATAGAACCTTCTTCCTTCACGCGACTTGGCTGGTTCAGGCTCTCGCCCATTGACCAATATTCCTCACTGCTGCCTCCCGTAGGAGTCTGGTCCGTGTCTCAGTACCAGTGTGGGGGACCTTCCTCTCAGAACCCCTAATGATCGTTGCCTTGGTGAGCCGTTACCTCACCAACTAGCTAATCATACGCATGCCCATCTGTAAGCCATAAATGTTTAAACGCAAAACTATGCGGTTTCGCGGTGTTATGAGGTATTAGTCCGAATTTCTTCGAGTTATTCCTCGCTTATAGGTAGGTTGCATACGTGTTACTCACCCGTGCGCCGGTCGCCACCAAAATATTGCTATTCTTGTGCTGCCCCTCGACTTGCATGTGTTAGGCCTGTCGCTAGCGTTCATCCTGAGCCAGGATCAAACTCTTCGTTGTATCTTTTTTATTTTTTTGCTCAGTTATGATTTGCCTTTTTTATTGTTCGAAATTTGACGTGGTATAAAAAATTTGATAAAATATATTCGGTGGTTTTACACCTTATATGTTATATCTAAGAAATGTTCCCTTTCTTATACTACATTATTTATAGTTGTTTTCAATTTGTTCAAAGAGCGTTGCTTGAATAATAATTTAATGATTAATGGTTAATGATTAACTGTTAATGATTAAATCGAATTGTTCACTTCGCAGTGATTGTCGTTTCAAGTCTTCTTCTGTGTTATCATACAACAGCTCCCTGTTTTGTGATTGTGTCCCTCGTGTGAATTTCGTATCTTAATTTATGAAAATCGTATTTCTCATTTTTAAAACCGAAAGGGCTGCAAAGGTAATACTTTTTTTATTTCTACCAAAATTTTTCAAAAAAAAATAATTTCTTTTTTCTTTCGTTTTTTTCTTGTTCTAATCTTACTAAAACTGTTGCCTTTCCTCTGAAAGCGGGTGCAAAAGTAGATACTTTTTTTTAATCTACCAAATGTTTTTTAAATTATTTCTAATTTATTTTTCTTTCATTTTGTAGGGTGCGTTTCTCTCTCGAAAGCGGGTGCAAAAGTAGATACTTTTTTCCATTCTACCAAATAAGTTTATACCAATTTTATGCTAT
>MNZK01000032.1:5175-14746 GCA_001873635.1 Porphyromonadaceae bacterium CG2_30_38_12
AGTTTATACCAATTTTATGCTATAAAACATAAATATTCGACTAACTATATTGTAATAAGTGACTTATTGAAAGAAATAATTTTATAATAACATTGTAATATAATTGAAATGCAGTCAATTTTAAAAAAGAAGATGAAAAAAAGGGTATAAAAACGGCTATTTAAAAAACTATATTCGCTAAAAAAGTCAAAAAAAGCAGTTGCTAAGTTTCAATTAATAGTATATCTTTGCATAATTATAAAGTTATAAATGGTTGAAATAATAATAAAAGGCATTATAATAGGCTTGTTTGTATCAGTTCCGTTGGGTCCAATCGGTATGCTTTGCATACAGCGCACGTTGAACCGTGGTCAAAAATATGGCATTTTTACGGGTTTAGGTGCTACCACTTCTGATTTGCTATATACTATATTGTCCCTATTTTTTCTGAGTTTTGTTACGGAGTTTATCGAACAATACCGCTTCTCCATACAATTTGGAGGAAGTATAATTTTATTAGTATTCGGATACATTATATATAAGAGCCATCCATCGGCACAGCCGCAGCCCAATGAGAAGCCCCAATACAGTCTTGCTGGCGATTACATAACAGCTTTTGGGCTCACACTATCCAATCCTTTAGTATTGTTTATTTTAATAGCATTGTTTGCTAAATTTGAATTTATAAGTAGCACTTCAACCATTGCAGTGATTGCGGTGGGCATTTTATCAATACTTTCGGGTGCTTTGCTTTGGTGGGTGATATTAACTTTATTGGTAAGTCGCTTTAAAAGCAAATTGAATTTACGCGGATTACAAACCATCAACAAAATAACAGGTGCTATAATTGGCCTGATTGGATTATTGGGAATTGCATTGAGTATAGCCTAATTGCTGTTGCGGGCATTAATTTTGGCAACAAAATGAGCAGAAGTTTTGAATTGAGAATGGTAATAACGATTTTTTTTGTACTTTTCGCCTCACAAAAATAGCGTCCACTTTATATAAAAAATATTGAATATGAAATTAGTTTTCAGTAAGTTTAATCTTGAATTAATAAGCAAACTGGGTTTAATGTTGGGATTAATCATTATCATCATGCAGCTATTTCCAACACAAAATAAGTTTTCATATCAATTTGAAATTGGAAAACCATGGACTTATGAGTTAGTAACTGCATCGTTTGACTTTCCGATATACAAAAGCGAACACGAGTTGGATGCCGAGAAAAAAATTTTACTAAAAAATTTTGTAAGCTACTTTAAGTCAGACACTAACACAGTAAACAATCAACTAAAGAAACTTATTTCTGAGCAAGTAAAAAAAACAGGTACTGCACCAGCATCGTATAAATATATACAATCGAAGTTTCATGAACTTTATGCAAGAGGCATCATTTCGGCGGACGTTTATCAACACTTAGAGCAAAGCGGTGCCGAAAAAATTAACTTAATACTACCAAACAGGCATATTTTAGAGCGTAGCTTATCCGAAATTTATACGCCCAAAACAGCTTACGAGGCTATTGTAGCGAACGCCCCAGCAGAAATAAAGACCTTTGATTTGAACCAATATCTGATACAAAACATTCAGTATGACAGTGTTGCAACTGAAAATTCAAAAAATGAGGTTTTGAAAAATCTTTCGTTAACCTCTGGTATGGTTCAGGCTGGTGAGCGGATTATTGACAGGGGCGAGATTGTGAATGTGGATAACTATAAAAATTTACGTTCACTAAAGATTGAGTATGATAAGCGGAAAGCCTCCATTGAGCAAACAACACTAACTACCGTGGGGAAAGCGATTATCGTTTCGGCATTAATAGCCTTATTTTTCCTTTATCTTCATTTATTCAGACCACGTATTTATGAGAATTTTGGAAACCTCATATTTTTATCCCTTTTAGTATTAATGATGGTTGGATTGGCATCGTTAGCCAATAAATACGAGGCTCTTAATTTTTATATGGTACCATTTGCACTTTTGCCAATCATTATTCGTGTGTTTTTCGATTCACGGACAGCTTTGTTTGCTCACATAACATCGATGATGATTATCTCATTTTTAGTTGACAATCCCTTTCAATTTATCATTTTACAAATTGTGATAGGCATGGTAGCCGTTTCGAGTTTGCGCGATATGACACAACGTTCGCAGTTAGCCCAAACTGCATTGTATTTATTTTTGACTTATACATTTATTTATCTTTCGTTCGAGGCAATTTCGGAAGGAGAGATTTATCGCATTCACTTACAGCCCATTGTTTATTTTGCAATTAGCAGTACTATTCTGCTTTTTGCTTATGTACTCATTTATATATTTGAAAAAATGTTTGGGCTAATTTCGTCGCTCACTTTAGTGGAACTAACCAACGTAAATAGCGATTTGATGATAAAATTTGCCGAAAAAGCACCGGGAACATTTCAGCATACGCTACAAGTATCGAATTTAGCCACCGAAGCAGCAAAAAAGATTGGAGCAAACAGTTTATTAGTTCGCACAGGTGCATTGTATCATGATATTGGTAAAATGAGAAATCCTGAGTATTTTACTGAAAATCAGTTTGGTGCGAACAATCCACTGAAAGAAATGCCCTTAGAAGAGGCAGCAAAAATCATAATTGGTCATGTAATTTATGGCGAAGAGATAGCTAAGAAAAGCCATTTACCCGAACAAATTATTCAATTTATAACAACGCATCACGGCACAAGCAAAGCGAGATATTTTTACAATATATATTTGAATAACAATCCAGGCGTCACGCCCAACGATGCTTTGTTTACATACCCCGGTCCGCTCCCCAACAGCAAAGAAACAGCCATACTTATGATGGCAGATGCCGTGGAAGCAAGGGTGCGCAGCTTGAAAGTATATACAGACGAAAGCATCAGCGATGCTATTGAGCAAATGATTGATTTTCAGATTGCTGACGGACAATTTAAGGAAGCACCCATTAGTTTTCGGGATGTAGAAACTGTAAAAAAAACATTCAAAGAAAAAATTAAAAACATATACCACACCCGCATCGTTTATCCGGAACTCAACCGAACAATAAATTGATTGATGTGAAGCTAAAGACAGAACAAGCTATCAACACAAAAGCTTCTTTATGAGCAAGATAAGTTTAAAAATCATATTCTTCTTTATACCATTTTATCTCAGTAGCGAAAATGTAACATTGGAACTGTGCCTACAAAAAGCACAGGAGCATTATCCGCTCACCCAACAGTATGGACTAATAGATAAAACAAAGGGATACAACATTGCCAATGCCAACAAAGCATGGTTGCCTCAACTGAATTTGACGGGAAAAATAACCTACCAGTCCGAAGCTATCAAAATTGCAATTCCCGTCATTAATCTGAACATGGAGCAATCGAAAGAACAATATAATTTGGCTCTCGATGTTAGTCAAACCATTTGGGATGGTGGCGTTGTGAAATCGCAAAAGCACTTGCTTCATGCACAAGCCAAAGCCGAGAAACAACAAGTAGAAGTTGAGCTTTATGCTTTAAAGGAGCGCATAAACCAATTGTATTTTGGCATTTTATTGCTTAACGAGCAACTTACGCAGTTGGGCTTCGTTCGTTCTGATTTGCAAGCAAGCTATGAACGAATAGTTGCTTTGAAGCAAAATGGGGTAGCTGGACAAGCCGACGTCGATGCCATTCGTGTGGAGCAACTCAATTTGAGCCAAAAAGAAACCGATATGCAAGCAACCCGAAGCTCTTACGTAGAAATGCTTGCAACATTTACAGGGCTAAATTTGGATTCAAAAAGCGAATTTAGCAAGCCGATTACTGAAATAGAAACCACAGAGATGGAGAATAAGCGCCCCGAATTGCTATTACTCAGCACGCAAAGCGACGCACTCAACAGTCAGCGTAACTTAATTGTTTCGAGCAACTTACCAAAAATTGGGTTGTTTGTTCAAGGCGGCTACGGAAAACCAGGACTGAACATGCTATCGGACGCTATTTCGCCCTATTACATTGGCGGACTGAGACTTTCGTGGAATATTAGTGGATTATACACTCAAAAAAACAATTTAGATAAACTAAGTATTAGTCAGAAATCGGTAGAAGTTCAAAAAGAAACATTTTTATTCAATAACAAGCTCCAAAACCAACAACAGACTAACGAAATAAAAAAATTGAAGGCAACATTAAAAACTGACAACGAAATTATTGAACTACGCAACAACATTAGCAAAGCAACGACTTCGAAATTGGAAAATGGCACGGCAACGGTCAATGATTTACTCCGCGATATTAATGCTACGAGTATAGCACTTCAAAACCGAGCATTACACGAAATACAAGTATATATGGCCATTTATCAATTGAAAAACAACACAAATAATTAAAACAACAATGAAAATGCAATACCAAGCCATTAAGATATTGATAGCTATATGCCTGCTCGCTATGGCGAGTTCCTGCAAAAAAGCATCTGATAATGTTGATGCCACAGGGACTTTTGAAGCCACTGAGGTGATTGTATCATCGGAAGCAATGGGCAAGATAATTTGGTTAGACATTGAAGAAGGAAATGAAGTTTTAGAAAATCAGAAAGTTGGAATAATTGATAGCGTACAACTCTATTTGAAAAAACAACAATTACTGGCAAGCAGCAAATCATTGCAACATCGTAAACCAGATATAAATAAGCAATTAGCTGCACTTCAACAGCAAATTTCCACTGCCAAAACAGAAATAAAACGCGTTGAAAACCTGCTAAAAGCCAATGCAGTAAATCAAAAGCAATTGGACGATGCCAATGCACAATTAGCAGTTTTGGAGAAACAACAAACTGCTTTAAAATCGAGTTTAGAGCTAACCAACAGCAGCATTTCGGGCGAGGAAGAAGCCGTAGGACTACAAATTGAGCAACTAGAAGATCAGTTGCGCAAGTGCTATATATCGTCGCCCATCGCAGGTGTAGTGCTTGTGAAATATGCACAAGCAGGCGAACTTGCGTTACCGGGCAAAGCCCTGTTTAAGGTAGCCGACACAAAAAACTTAGTACTTCGCGCCTATATTAGCTCCGACCAACTGACACAAATAAAGTTAGGGCAACAAGTAACCGTATTTGCCGATTCGGGCGAATCGGAAAGCAAAGAGTATGCAGGGACAATAAGTTGGATAGCCTCTAAAGCCGAGTTTACACCAAAAACCATTCAAACGCGCGACGAAAGAGCTAATTTGGTTTATGCGGTTAAAATTTCAGTAAAGAACGATGGTTTGCTTAAAATTGGCATGTATGGAAATGTGCGACTTAGCCAAAAAAAATAGGTATGTATGCCATAGAAGCCAACAAGGTATCAAAAAATTATTTTTCTGAAAAATCAGGAAAATTTGCAGGATTAGGCAATCCGATAGTTAGAAACAACACAGGCTCTAAATCCCTTTCGGATGATAAAGCGGCAGGTGTAAGTTTTGAAGTGCATGAAGGTGAGATATTTGGCATAATAGGTCCGGATGGTGCTGGTAAAACAACCCTGTTCAGAATACTCACCACCCTCCTCTTGGCAGATAGTGGAAATGCTACTGTGAACGGCTTCGACATAGTGAAAGATTATCGTGCCATACGAAAATGTATCGGCTATATGCCCGGGCGATTTTCGTTGTATCAGGACTTAACTGTGGAAGAGAATCTCAATTTTTTTGCTACTGTTTTCAACACAACCGTTGCAGAAAACTACGACCTGATAAAGGATATTTATCAACAAATAGAACCTTTTAAGAAACGGCGTGCTGGTAAATTATCGGGTGGAATGAAACAGAAATTAGCATTAAGCTGCGCTTTAATTCATAAACCAACGGTACTATTCTTGGATGAGCCCACCACGGGTGTTGACCCTGTGTCGCGTAAAGAATTTTGGGGCATACTGAAAAACCTTAAAAAGCAAGGAATAACCATTTTAGTTTCCACACCTTACATGGACGAAGCAAGCCTTTGCGACAGGATAGCGCTGATACAAAATGGGAACTTTCTGAAAATTGACACACCTCCAAATATAATTAACCAATATGAAAAAAAATTGTGGGCAGTGCAAAGCCAGAACATGTCGCAGCTATTAAAAGACTTGCGAAATAATGCCCAAACCATGAATTGCTTTGCCTTTGGCGATGCACATCACATAGGCATCAGTAACTCACAATACAAAGAAAATGAATTAAGAAGCTATTTGGAAGCTCGAAATCATAAGTCTATCGAAATCAGAATTATAGCACCAAGTGTTGAAGATTGCTTTATGGAGCTTTCTCAAAAATAAAACAGGCTAAAACCAGAAAAGAAATGGAAAACGTAATCGTAGCAAAAAATCTCACCAAGCGATTTGGACATTTTACTGCCGTTGATAACATTTCGTTTGAAGTAAAGCGAGGCGAGATATTCGGATTTCTGGGAGCCAATGGCGCAGGCAAAACAACCGCCATGCGTATGCTGTGTGGGCTTAGTAAGCAAACCGAGGGCATAGCAACTGTGGCGGGCTATGACATTCACCGCGAAACGGAATTTGTAAAAAAAAATATTGGCTATATGAGTCAAAAATTTTCGCTTTACGACGATTTAAAAGTATGGGAAAATATAGAACTCTTTGCCGGGATTTATGGCATGAATGACAAAGCAATTCGTTCCAATACCGATTTGCTGATGCAAGAACTCAATTTTGAAAACGAACGAAACGCCTTGGTAGGTTCCTTGCCACTAGGTTTCAAGCAAAAGTTAGCATTTTCGGTAGCCATTTTCCATAAGCCACAAGTTGTATTTTTGGACGAACCCACAGGCGGTGTGGATCCCATTACACGGCGCATGTTTTGGGAAATGATTTACAAAGCCGCCGAGAACGGCATAACCGTTTTTGTAACAACACATTATATGGATGAAGCTGAATACTGTCATCGCGTTTCCATAATGGTTGATGGACGCATCGAAGCGCTTGATTCGCCAGCAAATTTAAAATCAAAATACCAAGCAGCCAATATGGATGAGGTGTTTCAGAAGCTTGCTCGCAAAAGCCAACGAACAGAATAAATTGAAGCTAAAAACTTATGAAACAACTCTATTCATTTATAAAAAAGGAATTTTATCACATTCTGCGCGACAAAACCACCATCCTGATTTTGTTGCTGATGCCTATTATTCAAATTATATTGTTCGGGTTTGCCTTGACTACCGAAGTTAGAAACACAAATGTTGCTATACTCATTCCGGCAAACGATGTACTAGCCAACGAGCTTGCTGCACGCATCGATGCAAGCAGCTATTTTAACATTGTGGAGCAAATACATACCAAGTCGGACATTCAAGCTGTGTTTCGAGATGCGAGAGCAAAATTAGTCATTGTGTTTGAAAATGATTTTTCAAAAAACCTAATGCAACTAGGCGTATCCCATATTCAGCTCATTGCCGATGCTACCGACCCCAATGCTGCCACGTCATTCAGCTTTTATGCCAGCAATATTATCCAAAACTACCAGCATGATTTAGCGCATCAAGCTTTCATACCAGGCACTATAACACCTGAGGTAAAAATGCTTTACAATCCTCAAATGAAGGGTGCTTTTAATTTTGTTCCAGGTGTTTTAGGAATGATTCTCATACTAATTTGTGCCATGATGACGTCTATTGCAATTGTTCGCGAGAAGGAAATGGGCACCATGGAAGTGCTTTTAGTGTCGCCAATGAAGCCCCTCTACACGATTTTATCCAAAATTGCTCCCTACTTTGTTTTATCTTGCGTTAATTTTACGACCATTATTTTATTGTCAGTTTTTGTGCTCAAAGTTCCCATAGCTGGCAGCTTTGCAAGCTTAGTTTTTGTTTCCTTGCTATACATTTTTGTGGCATTGGCGCTGGGATTGCTTATTTCGACCCTTACAACTACTCAAGTTTCAGCTATGCTCATTTCGGGTATGGGGCTTATGATTCCGGTCATGTTACTTTCGGGAATGATTTTTCCTATTGAAAATATGCCTCTTCCGTTACAACTGCTTTCCACTATTGTTCCAGCACGTTGGTATATTGCTGCTGTTAAGTCTGTGATGATACAAGGACTTGGGTTTAGCTCCATACTCCGTGAAGTGCTCATATTGAGTTTGATGGCTACTGTGCTTGTAGCTGTGAGCATGAAAAAATTTAAAGTCAGACTTGAATAGTTTGGTTAGTGGTTAGTGGTTAGTGGTTAATGGTTAATGGTTAGTGGTTAGTGGAATTTTCAACTTTAATAATGCCAACATGCTTAAATATTTGCTCAAAAAAGAATTTCGACAGATAAAGCGAAACGCAATTTTACCAAGAATGATTTTTGTGTTTCCATTTATGGTGCTTATGGTATTTCCGTGGGCTGCCAGTTACGAAATTAAAAATCTGAACATAAGCATAGTAGATAGCGACCATAGCAGCCTGTCGAATCAATTGGTTCAAAAAATTATCTCCTCCAATTATTTCAGACTAACTGATGTCTCGGACAGCTACAGCCAAGCTATGCAAAGTATCGAGAGTAAAAAAGCGGATGTAATGCTTCAAATTCCTGCAAATTTAGAAAAAAACATAATCACAGGGCAAGGTAGCAAGGTGATGATTTCGGCAAATGCCGTAAACGGGATGAAAGGGGGTATTGCTATGACCTATTTAGTAAATATTATTCAGGATTTCAATACCGATTTTTTAGTGCATTCGCAACCAGCAATTAAGCTGGGAACAGGCATATCAATTCTTCAAACCACTACGCAGTATCGTTTCAACCCACATCTCAACTACCGTGTATTCATGGTACCGGCGCTTATGGTGATGATACTTTCGCTCTTGTGCGGGTTTTTACCTGCCGTATCCATAGTGTTCGAAAAAGAACTTGGCACAATGGAACAAATGAATGTAACGCCTGTACCGAGAATAACATTTATTGTTGCCAAATTAATTCCATTTTGGATTGTTGGCACCATAGTCATTAACATTGGATTCGTTGTGGCATGGTTTGTTTATGGGCTCATCCCGGCAGGACATTTTCTAACCATTTATTTTTTCACATTTATTTTCATCCTTACCATGTCGGGTATTGGACTTATTATTTCAAATTTTGCTCAAACATTGCAACAAGCCATGTTTGTAGTGTTTTTCTTTATGCTTATTTTCATAATGTTAAGCGGATTATACACGCCTATCGAAAGTATGCCCGAATGGGCAAAATGGATAGCTGCTTTCAACCCTCTAAAATACTTTATGGACGTGATGCGCTCGGTGTATCTCAAGGGTAGCGATATCGGACAGCTCTGGAAACAGTTGGCAGCATTAGTTGCTTTCGCTCTCACATTCAACATTTTTGCCGTGTTAAGTTATCGAAAAAGCAGCTAACTGTGGCTTTTCAATTTTTCTACTCATTATCCAACTTTTACAAAAGCCTAAAAAAAAATTATAATGATATGGCTTCTCCTTTTTTCTTTATTTTACACTATTATTCATTATTAACCGACAAAAATCTATTTTTGTCTGAATTTATTTTTAATTGTCTCTAATTCTATCACTTACAAAATTAATTAGGAGTTTTTAAAAACCTACCTCCCATCAAAACAGACTTGTCTGTAGAGCT
>MNZK01000057.1 GCA_001873635.1 Porphyromonadaceae bacterium CG2_30_38_12
TCAAAAGTAGTAGAAATGGGTGACTGTGGCGCATTTTCAATTTTCAAAGGCAAGAAAACCGGTTCTTGGGTCTGAATCTGTTTTTTCAAACCATTAGTCTTGCTTTTTACCAATCTGGATTGCCCTGCCGGTCGGTTCATTTTCTTTATCCAACCATCAAAGGTATTGGGATGATAACCATGCTCTCGACTATAATCGGTACGGCTCAAACCGCTACTGAGCCAATCTTCAACTATTTTACTGTACTCTTCACGGTACTTCATTTTTGACCTGTTTGTCATCTTTGCTTTTTTCCGACAAAGATAATTGCGTCAATTTAATCCCAAAAGATGGGGGTAGCGGAAGGGATACTGTGCTGTTTCCTGGCTTCGGTTTTATGCTTAGTTGTGTTGGCTTTTTCGCTTTTCAGTTTTGAAATTAGTACTTTTATAATACTGTCTTTCTCTTGTAGTAGAATATTGGCTTTGACAGTGTTTAGGCTGTCTGATTTCGACTTTTCTTTGTTTAACTGATCAATGTTCAACTGTTGCGGTTTTGATTGTTTACCGCAGCTTGTTTGAGACAGGGATAAAATGCAAAATGTGATTGCAAGAATCACTAATGAGTACTTTTTGATAAATTCAATGGCTGTTTTCATAATTCTAATTTTTGTGTAAATGATACTTGTTTTTTGTTTTTAAATTTGAGGATTTGTTTGCGATTGCCTTTGGTTTTATAGCTCACATGTACCCAGTCGGGTTGCAGGTTGTTTCCCTCTTCCCAAATCAATTGGTCGTAGTCAAAGTTGTCCCGTATAAGGTAAAAGAGCTTGGCATTGTCGGCACATTCCAAATCGGCAGCTTCGCCTTTGGTATGTTGACTGATTGGTTTAGTTGCTCCGCCAATGGCTTTGTTTACGGCTAATGTTCTGAATCCTGAGTTGACACAAATCGGGAAACCATACATTTTACGAACCGGGTCAAGTAGGTTTTTTACAAGAGCTTTAAGCTTTTGTTTGGCCAAATCGCCTGGAGTGTTGTCTATGTTTTCATTGGTTATTGTCAATTCTTCCAATGTAAAGTATGTTCCTAATTTACTCATGATTGTTTCTTATTAAAGAATTGGAGGATAAAAGCACACAAGCCACCGGCAATGGCAATGTACTTCTGATAAGTTGACGGAATTGCATTTTTGAACTCTTCAGGGAGTGCAATGTAGTACATGGGCAAAGTTGCCAGCGCACTTGAGATGAGTTGAAAGAAGCGAGCGAAAGCAGGTGTGTCTGCTTTCCACCAGCTGGGTAGTTTAAAAAATAGTTTTTTCATACAATTGATTTTTCTTGTAAAATTACAAGTCAATCAACTGTGAAATGAATGGATGATTAATGCTAATTAGTGCTTTTTGAAGTAAGTTGACTTTATATTTTATAAGACAAAAATAAAAGTCACTATAATACTTATTTTGATTTTATGATATTAAATTTGATAAATAAAGGTAGAAAAAAGGTAGAGTCGTAATAAAAAAAGACCTACACATTCGTGTAAGTCTTTGATAATAAGCAGTCGGGATGACAAGATTCGAACTTGCGACCACTGGTCCCCCAGACCAGTACTCTAAACCGGGCTGAGCTACATCCCGCTGATTTTTTTTAAGTGTTGCAAAATTAGTATTTTTTTTTGTTTCACCGAAATTGGCGTCGAATTATTTCTTTAATTTATCTTCAATTTCACGCACACTATTGCGAAAACTTTTGTCAATATCCATCAAGTCATTTACAATTTTACAGGCATGTAGCACGGTTGCATGATCGCGCTGACCTATTGAAAAGCCAATAGAAGATAATGAATTCTTAGTAAGTTGCTTCGATAAATACATCGCAATTTGGCGGGCTTGTACTACTTCTCGTTTACGGCTTTTGGTGGAGATGGCATCTACCGATAAAGAAAAATATTCGCACACAGCATCTCTGATTTTTTCAACAGTATTCACTCGGTGGCTTACTGTAACAATTCTACCTACCACTTTTTCAGCAAGTTCCATATTTATTTGCATATCAGTAAGTGTGGAATGAGCTAAAAGAGAAACCAATGTTCCTTCCAAATCGCGCACGTTGTCTATTACATTTTCGGCAATAAAGTTAATTACTTCTTCTGATATTTCGAGCCCGTCACGATAAATTTTGTTCTCGAGAATGGCTTTACGAAGTTCGAAATTAGGTTTTTCAATTTCGGCAGACAAACCCCATTTAAATCTGGTAAGAAGGCGTTGTTCAAGTCCTACAAGCACCAAAGGTGAACGGTCTGAGGTTAATATCAATTGTTTTCCTGTTTGATGTAGATGGTTGAAAATATGAAAAAAGGTATTTTGTGTGCCAGTTTTTCCTGAAAACTCTTGAATGTCATCGATAATGAGCACATCAATGGTTTGGTAAAAGTTTAGGAAATCATTCACTGAGTTGTTGCGGACGGCATCAGTATATTGTATTTGAAATGTGTTTGCACACACATACAGAACGCGCTTTTCAGGATGCAATTGTTTGGTCATCACGCCAATAGCATTGGCAAGGTGGGTTTTTCCTACGCCCGACTGTCCATACACAAAAAGAGGGTTGAAGATGGTTTTTCCGGGTTCACTGGCTATGCTAATACCTGCTGTACGTGCCAGCTTATTGCTTGCACCTTCCACTAAGCTATTAAAATTATACGAAGGATTTAACTGTGGGTCAATTTCGGGTAATTGTAATTTATTATACGGACTGTTGTATCCGTTATTCGCGCCGTTTTTTGCTTTTGGTTGTTCGTTTGGACTTGGAATTTGAGTTGCCTTATCACTTGTTTTGTCTATCAGCACACGATATTCCAAACGTGTGCCTTGTCCCACAACGCGATGAAGAGTCATTCGAAGTAGATCGATGTATTTTTCTTCAATATATTCCACAAAAAATTGACTAGGAACTTGGAGAACAAAAACTTGATTTTCAAATTTCAATGCAATTATGGGTGCAAACCAGGTATTGTATGACGCCTCGCTTATATTATCTCTAATGATGCTTTGGCATTTAACCCATAATTCTTCTGGACTATTCAACATATTTAATTTAATCGAAAAAAAGTGGACACATTATTTATTTAACAATTCACAACTTCAAAATGAAATACTAGCTTTTTAGTATTAAAATTTATTTTCAGGACTACAAATTTAAGGAACTAAATTGAAAGAAAAAAATGTCGTATTTTTTCTAAGCCTGTTTGATGTATTAGATTGTTTATTTTCAGGCATTTAAAACAAAACAATGACAGTCAGACATTTAGCCGACATATATTTGTCATGCTTTTGTAATAGTATTGATTACAAGCACATTAACAATTTATTATAAAATGGCTTATTTGGAGGTTCAAAAAAGCCGAAACTATTCATTTAAAATGGTTTCGGCTTGTTAAAATTGATATTCAGAAAAAAAAATAAATTCATTATTATTTGTAGTAATTCTAATTAAAGCGGTGCTATTGTTTGCTTCCGAACAATGAAAAATGAACGTATCTTTTGGGATTTTGCTTTAAATCTATAAGTAATTTATCAGCATTAGCTGCTGTGCTAGACAAATTGTTGTACAAATTTTGATCATTGAGGAGTAATCCAATTGTTCCATCGGTGCTATTCATTTTATCTGTGAGCATGTTGAGGTTTGCAATGGTGTGATTGATGCTTATCACAGTGGCATTGAAGTCAATCTTACTCAAATTTCCACTGATTGATTTCATGTCGGAACTTACTTTGTGTACGTCTTTCAAGATGTTGGGCACATCATTTTTCATTAGTTTATTAAGTTCCGTAGAAGTTAGGGCTAAATTGGCTGTTGTTGTTTCGATGGAAGATAAACTATTGTTGAGTGCTTTACCCTCCATAATTTTGCGCAAAGCACGTATCAAAGAATCGGTTTGAATGGAAATACTCTCAATTTTTGGTACTAAATTACCTGCCACTTGCGCCATTAAACCGTTTCCAACCTGCGAGGGTAAAGTATCCCCAGAGATATAAAAACTTTTTTCAGGAGCTATAGGGTCATAAACAACCTGAACAGCTTTTCCGCCCATCAACCCATTATCAAATAGTTCGATTTTGCTACCTTTAGAAAGTTTTATATCTTTACGTACAGATATTTTTATCACAAACGATGTTGCTTTTGAAAAATCATAGCTGACAGATTCAACCTGACCAATTTTATAACCTTTAATAAGTACAGGCGATGAGGGCACTAATCCATCGATATTTTCGTACGTAGCATAATAATAAGCTACTGGTGAGAAAATATCTATTCCTTTAAGAAAATTTAATCCAAAATAGAGCACAAAAATGGCTACGACAACCATCATGCCCACCTTTACCTCGCGGTTGAAAAATCTTTTGTTCATTCTAAATCTATTTTATTCAATTTTAAATACTTAGTTGTAAAACTAATAAATCCTTTCGCAGTTAGTTTTTAAATTAATTATTTGTTTTTTGAAGTCAATTTTAAAGCTTCGCTTATCGGGATTTTCTTTTTTCCTAAAAATGCAACCACAAAAGCATCTGGGAAAATAGCTAACATTTCTTTCCGTAATTTTGTTATTGTTTCATATTTTCTGTCAGCGCCTAAGGTGTATTTATACATCCCACCTTCAACATAAAAGTCGGTATTGCGAATACCCCGAAATTCAGCAGCATTCGAATTAAGCTTTTTGCTTCGCGAAAAGAGTTGTAATTTATAAATAGGTATTTCGGTAGCTGCTGCAAGCGCATTCAAATCGATATATTTTTCTTGTTTAGATGAAAGTTTCTG
The DNA here is from genome assembly GCA_001873635.1 of Porphyromonadaceae bacterium CG2_30_38_12. GTDB lineage: Bacteria > Bacteroidota > Bacteroidia > Bacteroidales > Paludibacteraceae > Paludibacter. The sequence goes on from MNZK01000057.1 coordinate 4,799, forward strand.
TGGCTTCGATAGAGGCTTATAACTTCGAATGGGGTTTTCTTTAACTATTGTTTCGTAGGACTTATTTTTGTAACTTGCAGTCTCATTTATATCTGTATTCGTTTGATGAGTTGTCGATTTAGGGATAGAAGATTTTTCTTCAATTTGAGAGATCGTTTGGTCGAAAGAATTAGACATGTTGGAAGTATCAGCAGATACTGGTTTTTCTTCTTTTTTGTTTTTATCCGCAACTTTCTGTTTCGGTTTTTTGGTACTTTCCACAACTAATTGGTTAGCCATTGTATCTGATGGCGTTAGATTTGACTTTTGAATTTCTTTGAGTGGCACCACAGCCTTCTTCGTGTCAGCAATAACAGGCTTTAGAGGTGCTGCGTTATCAGCCTTGCTGTCATTGCGTCCCACAGCATCTAATATCAGTGATTCCGTTTCGTAAAAGTTAGGTTTTTTCGATGGCTTACCCGATTTCTTCTCATGTTCGTATTTAAAGCTTACAAAGGCATTATATATAGCTTTTGCCATTTCTTTTTGTCCACGCGAACTTGCTAAGTATTTTTCTTCGGATGGGTTGGAAATAAAACCAAGTTCAACCAATACGCTGGGGCATGCAGAGCGATAAAGCACCCAAAAACCAGCTTGACGAACGCCTCTATCCGAACGATGTGCAAAGTTTTTAAAATGGCTCTGAATATCGGATGCAAATGTAATACTACGATCAATATACTTGTCCTGCATAAATTCGAACATAATGTATGACTCAACAGAAGCCGGATCAAAGCCCTTGTATTTCGATTTGTAATCATTTTCGAGCAGCATCACGGAGTTTTCGCGCATGGCTACATCTAAATTCCCTTTTGATTTAGCTAACCCCAAGGTAAATGATTCTGCACCGTAAGCCGAGCTACTTTGAGCTGAATTTGTATGAATACAAATAAACAAGTCGGCATGATTATTGTTTACGATATCGGCTCTTTCTTGTAAAGTAAGGTAACGGTCGTTGCTACGCGTTAAAACAACCCGAACGTCATCATTATTGCTCCTGATAAGTTCACTTAATTGCAAGGATACGGCAAGATTAATATCCTTTTCGCGCGTAATTTTGCCCATTGCTCCGGGGTCGTGACCACCATGACCCGCATCGATGACAACTGTAAATTTAGAATTTTGGGCTGCAAGGTTCGTTTGCCAGAAGCATAAAGCAATAAAATACACATACGGTATAAATTTTTGTATTTTTTTTAGCTTCATAATTTATATTAATGGTACGATTTATAAATTTTTAATATGCAAAAGTAATGTTTTATTGTCGTATTAATACTTTATGAATACGTAATTTTTCAAATTTATCATAAAAAACAAGGTTACTACCAAATAGAATGCTATTTTTGACTAAATTTGCATTTCATTTTTCAGCAACATTTCAGCGAGCGAATGTTATTAATTATCCAACAACATACTTTCTATAAAAGTTTATTAATAAGCATTTTAGTGTTTGTTTTTACATCTTTTTCAGTGTTTTCACAAACCAACAAGGATACTTTAAAAAACGCTGCAAAATTCAAGTTGGATTCCTTAGCAACCAACAACATCACAGACACTGCACGCGAAGTTCCCGTTGTAAAACAAAAATCGAACCGCATTGATGCCGAAATAAAATACACAGCCAAAGATTCTATTGTTTTTACAGGCAATGGCACTGGTTTTTTATATGGTGAAAGCAATATAGACTACCGAAATATCAACCTCAAAGCAGATTACGTGCGTGTAAAAATGGACAGTTCCACCATTTTTGCTCGAGGTACCAAAGATAGTCTGGGCATAAAAAAAGGAGAACCGCAGTTTAGCGAAGGTGACAAATCATATACTTCACGCGAACTCACTTATAATTTAAAAACCCGAAAAGGATTTATCCGTCAAGCAGTTACACAGGAAGGTGAAGGTTTTATTATCAGCGATAAAACAAAAAAAACACAACAAGAAGCTTTTTGTATGACGGGTGGTAAATTCACAACCTGCGACAACCACGATCATCCTGATTTTTATTTGAGTATGAGCCGCGGGAAAGTAAAACCCGGGCAATATGTGGTTACCGGTCCTGCGCATTTGGTTGTTGCCGATGTGCCACTTCCACTTATTATTCCTTTCGGATTTTTTCCTTTTACAAGTGAGTATTCGTCGGGAATACTGATGCCTAACTTTGCTGATGAATTGACACGCGGATTTGGACTTACAAACGGCGGCTACTATTTTGCTTTTAACGATTATGCCGATTTGGAAATGCGAGGCGATATTTACACCAAAGGAACATGGGCAATTAGAGGCACTTCTACCTACCGAAAAAAGTATAAATTCAGTGGAAGCTTAGGGGTGGAGTATCGCAACGATGTAACAGGGGAAAAAGGAATGAGCGACTATAATGTAGCCAATAGTTTTAGGATAACCTGGAGTCATAGTCAGGATCAAAAAGCCAACCCAAATTTTAACTTTTCATCGAGTGTGAATTTTTCTACAAGCGGTTTCAACAAGAGTAACATACGCTACTATGCCCGTCCTGAAATAAATTCAGAAAACACAAAATTCTCGAGCATCAACTTTTCAAAACGCTTTCCCGATTTACCCTCACTCAGCTTATCGGGGGGCATGTCCGTTTCGCAACGAACAAGCGATTCTACCATCAGCCTTAGTCTGCCCAACATCAATTTATCTTACAGCAGGTTTTATCCTTTAAAGCGAAAAAACTTAATAGGTAAAGAACGTTGGTACGAGAAAATTTCCATGTCATACAATGGAACCTTAGCGAATAGTATTACTACGAAAGAAAATTTGCTATTAAAATCTTCGCTCTCACGCGACTATAAAAACGGAATGCGACATAGTATTCCGGTATCGGCAACCTTCAATATCCTTAAATACATCAATGTTTCTCCCTCGTTTAACTACAACGAACGCTGGTATTTACAGTCTGTAAATAAAAGTTGGAATGAAACTACTCAACGCGAAAAAACTGATACGCTAACAAAATTCAGTCGCGTTTATGACTTCAATGTAGGGGTGTCGGCTTCTACAAAGATATATGGATTTTTTATGCCCAGCCGTGCTTTGTTTGGCGACAAAATTGACAGAATAAGACATGTCCTCACGCCCAGCATTGGATTTGGGTACACGCCAGACTTTGGCGATGCACGCTGGGGCTATTACGACACCTACCTGAAGAGGATGCCAAACACCTTACTGCCAGATACCTACAATGAATCGGAGGTTCAATATTCTCATTATGCCGGAAGTTTGTATGGCGCTCCGGGCACAGGCAAATCGGGAAGTTTGAACTTTTCGTTAGGCAACAACTTGGAAATGAAAGTACGCAATGACAAAGACACAACGGGAACCAATAAATTTAAAATTATTAGCCTGATTGATAATCTATCCATCGGTGGAAATTACAATTTGGCAGCCGATTCAATGCAATGGTCATCCTTTGCTGTGAGTTTGCGCCTCAAACTCACAAAAAGTTATTCATTAAACTTAAGCACTTCTTTCGACCCCTACATGTACGGATTAAATAGCAGCGGAAATCCTGTACGCATCAATCAGTTAAGGTGGAATAATGGCGGTTTCCCACGCTTTCAAGGCACAAGCACATCTTATAGCTACACGCTTAACAACGATACATTTAATAAGCTATTCGGGGGAAAAGAAACCAATAAAAATGAGTCGAACAACACGGATACACCCGATGAGATGCAAAAAGGAGCTTCGAACCAAGAAACAGCAAACGATACAAAACAGAGCGCACCAGCTACCGAAAAAGATGCTTACGGGTATCTTAAATCAAAAATCCTTTGGAGCATATCCATTAATTATTCGTTGAGTTATCTTAATTCTTCAGTTTTCAACAAAGCTAAAATGGAATACGATATGCAGTTAAGGCATAATCTCAGTTTGAATGGTAATTTGGATTTAACGAAAAATTGGAAGTTTACGGCAAACGCCACCTACGATTTTGAATATAAAAAATTTAGCTATTCCAGCATTAACATCACCCGAAATTTACATTGCTGGACTATGTCGGGAAGCGTGGTACCGTTTGGTGTTTACAAATCATATAGTTTTCACATTGGCGTAAATGCAAGTATGTTAGCCGATTTAAAATACGACAAACAAAGTGAATATCAACAAAACAATGTTGCCTGGTATTAATCACACTACTGGCGAAAAATATAAAAAATGATTGAAAAAAAAGTCGTATTTAATTTTAACTCTTTTGTGTGAACATTTGCAACCTAAAAACAGTTTATACAATCTGATTATTCAAAAAAAATAAAATTTCATAACAAAACAATTATAAACAATGAAAATTACAGCAAACAAATCAGTATCAGCCGAATACGAACTTTACGTTGATGGCGAAAACAGCAGTGAACTTGAACTTATGGAAAAAGCTACTGCCGAACAACCCCTCAACTTTATTTATGGCGTTGGTATGATGTTGCCAAAATTCGAAGAAAACATCTTTGGATTAGCTACTGGCGATAAATTTGACTTTACCATCGGTATGGAAGATGCTTACGGCGCTTACGAAGACGAAAATGTGATGGATTTGGATCGTTCTATTTTCGAAATCGATGGCAAGTTAGATAGTGAAGTGGTTTATGAAGGCAATGTAGTACCTTTGATGGATAATGAAGGAAATCGTGTGAATGCACAGGTAGTTTCTGTAAACGAAACACACGTAAAGGTAGATTTGAATCACCCCTTAGCTGGCGAAACGCTACACTTTAAGGGATCTGTGCTCGATGTACGCGAAGCTACTGAGAAAGAATTAGCAGCGCTTACGGGAGGCGGTGGCTGCGGATGTGGCTCTGGCGGTTGTGGCGATGGTGGCTGTGGCGATGGTAGCTGCTCTACGGACGAAGCCGATGATGCTTGTGGTTGCGGCTCAGGCTGTGGTTGTCATTAATCAGTAAAAATAGGTTTATTCCGAAAACTTTATTCGTTTAAATCAATGTGGTGAGCACAGATGTTTTTGGAAATGAATACCGATGCTGCTGATGCAAATTTTGCTTCCGATTCGGTTGTAAAGTATTGTACAGTTCCGTTGGTCGAACAACGTTGTTTCATTTCAGGGTGTCTTTGTAAATAGTCCGATAAACTGTTGGCAACAAGGACACCCTGTGAAATAACTTGAATATTCGATGGCAAAAACGCTACTATTTTATCCATTAACAAGGGATAGTGCGTACAACCTAATATCAATGTATCCATCTGTGGACTAATCTTCAGAATATTCTCAATGTTTTTTTTCACAAAGTAATCAGCTCCGTCATTTTTGTGTTCGTTGTTTTCGATCAGTGGTACCCACATAGGGCAAGCTTCGGAAGCTACTTGTATGTGTGGATATAATTTATGAATCTCAATGGGGTATGAATCCGATTGCACCGTTCCGGTAGTAGCAAGCAAGCCTACGTGTTTCGTAACTGTTTTGCTATCAATGATTTCTACTGTTGGGCGAATCACTCCCAACACCCGCCTCTGAGGGTCAAGCAATGGCAAATCTCGTTGTTGTATGGTGCGTAAAGCTTTGGCCGAAGCTGTGTTGCATGCTAAAATGACTAATTGACAGCCCATTTCGAACAATTTTTTTACACATTGTAAAGTATATTTATAGACCACATCAAACGAACGTGTGCCGTAAGGTGTGCGAGCATTATCGCCTAAGTAGATGTAATCGTAGGTGGGGAGTGTTTTTTTTATCTCCTCTAAAATGGTTAATCCACCATAGCCCGAATCGAAAATACCAATTGGGCTTCCTATCTTTTTATTCGTTTCGAGATGCATATATACTAATTTTTAAGCTTGCTACTTGGTAATGAAAAAGCCACAACTTCTGCAAAAATCTTCGGTAATGGTGTGATTTTCAAAACCTTTTTTTATTTTTTGAGCACGTTCGCGTTGCAACACTTCTAACAAATCATCCTGAAAAATATTTCCTAAGGTCATAGCACCATCAGCATCCAAGCAACAAGGTACAATGCTACCATCAGTCAAAATAGCCACTTGGTCGCGCAAAGCATAGCAGGTTTTTGTGGTATCGCTACGGGTTTTATCACCATCAGGCCATTCAAAGCGTGGAGCAGTTTGCAAAAAAATATGTTCAGCTAATTTTACGCCACTATCCTTTGCTACTTTGCAAAGAGTTTCTTTCTCTTTTTTAAATTCGGAAGCAATTGCCTCCATACATAGGGCATTAAATTGTACACTTGTAGCAACTCCTGAATTCCAAAGACGAAAATTAACGTATGTAGAAGGCGATACCTGATGTGCAAAAAAAAATACAGATTGCAAATAATCAGTCCATCTGTTACTGGGTATGTTTTCCTGCGCATCGTGCAACGAGATATTTATCTGACGAACAGGATAGCGCATCAGCGCATCAGCTTGCTTGTGAATTAAAGAACCATTCGTAGTGATATTTACATGCAAATGCCTCATGGATGCCAATTTCAGAAAATCTTCAAACTGTGGGTGTAATAAAGGTTCGCCTAACACGTGCAAATAAATGTAATCGGTAAAAGGACGAATTTTATCTAATACAACTTCAAAAGCACTCGAAGTCATAAATTGCTTCGTTCGCGAAGTGCTAAAACAAAAGCTACAATTAAAATTGCAACTATTGGTAATTTCGATATATATTTTTTTAAACTTCAAGTGGTGCTTATTTTATGCAAAGGAAATAAATTATAAGCTCACAGACAAACATTTGATAAAATACAATCGAATTATAAGTTAGTTAGCTTTAGCAAGTAAATTAATTGATTGAAAATTATACTATTATACAATCTGTGATTTTGATAGGTATCTGTTGATCAAATACTGATTGTTTTGCAAAGATTTTCTGAAACTTTGTGTCAATACTTTATAGGACTTAGAGTTACAGCTTTTTTTTATTACAAAAATATTACAAAGCAGTCACAAAATTCACAAAGTGATAAATTTAAATACGTATAATTCAAATAAATAATTTAAAAGAATAAGCTTGCGAACCAACGGTCAGCGCAGCTAAAGTTTAGTAAATAATAATAGCTGTCCTTATAAGCTTAATCCGTTAAATCAGCTTTCCTATTCTTTTTTTAATCTGTCAAAGTAGATTTATATTTATTGCTGTTTACTGAACATCAATGGAAGAGCCCATCATTTCAGTTTTTTTTACGTTTTTGGGACTGCCTTCGCATTCAATTTGGCTGCCACCACTTGCCTTGGCGTTCAAACTTCTGTCGGCAAAAACTCGTATTTGAGCTGCTCCCGACGCATCGAGCTGCGCATCGCGCGTACGAAAATTATCGCCGTCAAATTTGGATGCGCCACTTGCGCCCACCGTAACTGCTTGCGAGCTACCCTCAAGCGTGAGGCTGGAAGCACCCGAGAGGTCGAACTCGCTGTTGCCCGTAACTGCAAAGTCTGCGTCCATCTGGCTGGCACCGCTCAGCTTAATTCTAAGTCGTGAGCCACGAAAAGTGTCAGTGGTATTTATTTTGGAAGCTCCGCTGCAGTTCAGTTCAAAAATAGAGTCGGTGCTAACAGTAACTTTGATTGGATAATTGAGCATAAACTGATCCGAATAAATTTTCAATGTTCCATCAACAACTTCCGTTTTAATTTTGGACAAAATAGGCTGTGGCGCCGACACCATAAGTTGTTTGGTACTGTCTTGCGTTAGCTCCACTTCTATGTTATCGGCAACGTCTATTGCCGTGAACGAGTCCACTTTGCGCACTTCGTCCACCGAAGGCTCATCCGTTTCGTCCAAATTGATATTCCATAGCTGTCCGGAGGTTTTAAGATTTTTAAAACTTTGTTCGCTAACACTAAAGAGCATAAATATACCTGCCAGCCAAAGAATAAGCGACACGATGGAGGTGGTTTTGGCGTACTCAAACTTCTTTCGGCTGAGGAGGTTTATTGCCCAGTAAATAATAAGAAAAACAGGTGTGCCAATGACTAATAACAACGAAATGATTAAAATAGCACCATTATCGCCTTGCATGGAGCTCCAAGTATCTGCCATTTCGGGCGAAAAGCCCGTTAAGAATCCAGGTAGGAAAAACAAAGATATGAGTACAAAAATCAAAACTAATGCGATGACAATACCTACAAAACCTAATATAATACCTACAAACCCAACCACTACTTTGACTAACACTCGAAAAACATCCAATAGTTTTTCGCCAAAACTTGAGCTTGATTGTTTAAATTTATCACTATTTACGTAGTTTTTTACGTTGTTGATTTCCGATTTTATGTTTTCTACCGTAACGTCTTCGCCCTGCATTTCCAAGCGTTGAGCTGCCGTAGTAGCTTTTGGTGCTATGAGCCACATGACGAGATAGATAGGAATAACGGTACCCGCACCTACAAATACCAAAGCCACCAAAGCAATGCGCACCCAGGTAACATCCCAGCTTAGGTAAGCCGCTAAACCAGCAGCCACGCCACCAAAGAAAGCATTTTCAGAATCACGATAAAAGCGACGAGAGCGGCTCTTCTCCGAGTTGGTTGGCGGTTCTTGGGTTTGATTGTCAGCCGTATCTTCATCGGCATATTCACTGGGTTTGCCCAATACGGCAATGATTTCAGTTACATCTTCCACATTGATAACCGATTTGTTACGTTTGAGACTTTCGCTAAAAATTTCGGCAATACGAGCTTCAATATCAGCCATTACTTCTTTTCTCTCCTCTTCCGACAGATGCTTTTCAACTTCGCGGAGGTAGCTTTGTAGCATATCGTATGCATCGTCGTCGATGTGAAATACGATGTTGTTTAAATTGATTGTTACTGTTCGTTTCATGATAGTTTTTATTTATTAAGACTGCTTTCAGACTTCTACTTTTTATTCTTTTATTTTTTTTACTACTTGGTTAATTTCATCCCAAGCAATTTCGAGCTCATCGAGCAATCGTATGCCTTTGGGCGTCATTTCGTAATACTTTCGAGGGGGTCCCTGCGTAGATTCCTCCCAGCGATAATCTAATAACTCGGTGTTTTTGAGCCTTGTGAGTAGCGGATAGAGCGTTCCTTCTACCACAATCAGTTTGGCTGTTTTCAGCTCCGAAATAATATCCGAAGTGTATGCAGGCTTTTTTTTTAGAATAAGTAAAATGCAGTATTCCAAATAGCCTTTTCGCATTTGTGATTTAATATTATCTACGTTCATTTCTTTTTTATTAAGCCCCTACCCTCCATAAGGTGGAATAGAAAGCGAGATTAGTCCTATTATCGTTATTAATTGCACCACCTTTATATTTCCCCTTCGGGAGATTTTGGGAGCTTTAATGCAACAATTCCAGTATTTTTAACCGGAACACATACTCGTATTTCGACTGTGCAACTTCAGATTGAGCTTGCGCTAAATTGTTTTTTGCTTGATACAGTTCATACACATTGGCACGTCCGCCTTCGTATTTTTGAGTAGCAAAGCGGTAAGCCTCAGCCCCCGAAAGAGCCGATTTGGTCGATGCTTCCCATTTTGCTTTGGCTGCCAGGGCGTTGTAATAAGCTTGTTGAACCGTTTTGCGTAATTCAAGTTTCGCATTTTCCAAGTTTAGCATGTTGCTTTTAACGTCAAGTTGTGCTGTGCGAACCTGATTTTTAACCTGAAATTTATTGAAAATAGGCACCGACAAGTTAAATCCCAAATTGGTATTCAGGGGCGTGCTCACGGCATTGTAGTAGCCACCGCCTATGTTTGCCCCAAAAGAGAGTTGAGGATAGTAAGCCGACTTGGCAATCAACACGTTTTTTTGGCTGCTATTCAATTGGTATTCAGCACTTTTTATTTCTGCACGGTTTTTCAGTGCGCTTTCAAAAACTGCCTCTGCACCCAGCACTTGCAATTCGTTTTCCATCAAGTTGGAGGGTACTTGCACATCCATGTTTTCAAAATCAGAGCGTTCAATGATTTGAGCCAAATCGAGCAACGACAGTTTCAGGGCGTTGGTAGCCTGTGTTGTAGCGAGCGCTTCTTTCGCTTGCTGCGCATAGAGTTCCAGCAATTCACCTTCGGCTAATTTACCATTTTCCACAAGCGCTTTTTGTTGCTCAATGCGTGCTTCGGTAAGCTTATTTTGCGTTTGGGCCACTTGCAGCAATTCTTTGTTGAGCAATACTTGCAAAAAAGCCGACGAAACGCTAAGCACAATATCTTGCTTTATCTTTAATAAGTTGGCTTGCGAAATTTTTAATTCAGCACTACGAGCTTCGATGTCGTATTTCATTTTCAATCCGTCGAACAGGTTAATACCCGCTGATACGTTAAAGTTAGAGCTCGTTGAGTTGATATTGCGGTAGGTGCCATCCGCCATTTGGGAGCGTCCAAAACTCCACCCCTGGCTTGCACCAGCACTCAAATTAGGGAGCAGATTGTTGCGGGCTTGTTGCCATGCTATTTGGTTCGTCTGACGCATCAGCTCGCGTTGTTTTATATTGCGATTATTGTTCAATGCCGTATCGATACATTGCTGCAAAGTCCATGGCGCTTGCGCACTTGCAAGGAGTGCAGTCAGAAATGCAACTAAAATTAATATTGTTCTTCTCATCTTTATCTGTGTTGATTGTTAAAATACTATTTTTTCTTTTCAACTAAAATTTCCGCTCCACGTATTTTATCGTTGAGTTTTACGCCGCTTTTAATTTCAATTTTCATACCATCGGAAAGTCCTGTTTTCACATGTTTTTTGGTAAATGTTTGAGGAGCTTTCGTTTTGAGTAAATACACAAATGCTGTGTCGCCACTAAATTCGATGCAGCTTTCGGGCACCGTGCGGACGTTTTCGAGTTTCGACAACACAATTTCGGCATTTGCACTATAACCAGCTCGCACAAAAACATCCGAGGGTACTTTTATGGCAGCTTTCATTTCGAATAGAATAGCTCCATTTTCTTCCACCCCTTTGGGCGAAACATACTCCAAGGTTGCAAGAAGTTTTTTGCCTTCCACAGCGCCAATAGTAATGTCCATGGGCATGCCGGTTTTAATACGTCCCACTTCTGTTTCGTCCAATTTGCCAACAAAGAGCATGTCGTTCATGTTAGCTACCGTAGCGATGGTGGTGCCATCGTTAAAATTATTGGATTGAATAACCGAATTTCCTACTTTCACAGGAATATTCAATATGGTGCCATTGATAGTTGAACGAACCAAGGTATTGCTTATCTGTGCTTTATCGGTAGAAACACCATCGCGTGTGAGGCTCAGGTTGTCTTTTGCCGTTTTCAATTCTTCCTGATTGTTGAAATACTGCAATTCGCTTTTTTCAAACTCTTCGCGCGCAATAACTTTTTCTTTGAATAGCTTTGAATCTCTATCGTAATTTCGTTTTGACTGATTGAACGAAAGTTGCGCCAATTGCACGCGGCTCTCAGCAGCATTGAGGCTTACCATGTCCGGAATTACTTTTATTTTGGCAATAATGTCTCCCGCTTGAACTTTATCGCCCGCCTCTTTATACACCTCGGCAACAATGCCGGACATTTGAGGTTTAATCAAAATTTCGTTACGGGGCTCTACTTTTCCGGTTGCAACGGTGCGTTTTTCGATATTACCATTTGTAACTTGTTCAATTACAAACTTTTTCTCAACAGGACGCGATTTTTTCCAAAGGAAATACATGGTTCCTATTACGGCTATTGCTAACAAAGCAAGCCAAAAAATTCTAAAAAACTTCTTCATATTTTAATTCTTTTTTTATTGCCCTATGGGCGTTATTTTTATTTATTTTTTCAGATTATCCTATTTTTAAAATAATTATCTCTTTTGGGCGATTAGACAGCTGTTTTTATTCTTCCCGAATAGCTTCTATTGGTTTGATATTCATGGCGCGTTTAGCAGGTAGAAACCCAGCCAAAGTGCCTATAATCAGCAAGATAAAGAATGACAACATAGCCACAGAGAAGCTTATTTGTGGGTCTTTGAAAAATTGGTCGCCCTGACTCAGAGCCACGCCCACCATATAGAGCAAGCCCACGCCCACCATCAAACCGGCAAGGCCTGCAAGAAGCGTCAGAACAATGCTTTCGGTCATTATTTGCGAAATGATGTTATTCGGGGTGGCTCCCAAGGCACGGCGAATACCAATTTCTTTGGTTCGCTCGCGCACTGTAACCAACATAATATTGCTTATGCCAATGCCTCCCGCTATAAGCGTACCGGCACCCACAAACCATATCAGCGAAGCAATGCCAATGCCCAAGTACAAAAACATGGTGAACTGATCTTCTATATTCATTCCGCCCACAGCAGTTTTATCAGTTGGAGCAATGTTGTTGCGCGTTTTTAGTATTTTCTGAATTTTTTCTTCTATCACGCTCACTTGTATGCCTGGTAGTGCCGTTACAGCCAAAAAATGAACATTATTACCTTGATTAAATGCTTGTTGCATAGTACTAAAAGGTAATATTACCGTTTCTTTTGCCTCGCCACCAATGTTGATGGTTGATAAATGTTGCGCCACTCCAATTACCTGAAAATAAATACCATTGACTTGAATGTTTTTTCCAATAGGATTTTCTTTGGTAGGGAAAAGAACTTCATACACGCGTTCGCCAATCACACATACTTTACGCTGCTCTGCAATGTCAATATCGTTGATGTATCTGCCATAAATGAGCTTACTTTCATCAATTTTGTTGTAAGCTGGATAATTACCCTTAACACTAAACGAACCTGCTTTATCGTTGCGCGTAACATTGTTGGTGCCACTATTTCCAAAAAGAACAGGTGCAAGATATTGAATTTCAGGGATATTATTGATCAACACAGGCAAATCGTCATTTTGGATATTCCAATTGCGTCCTTTTTTGAATCCCTGGTAGGGTTCGGAAGTTTGCTCGCTCCACACAAAGCACGAATTGGTAGCAAAACCTTCGATTTGGGAGTTCATGCCTTGTTTGAGTGCTGCACCGGCGCCTACCATAGCCACCAGCATAAACATACCCCAAAACACGCCAAAGGCAGTGAGTATGCTTCGCGATTTGTTGTGCGTAATGGTAGCCCAAATCTCTTGCCAGCGATCGAGATCGAAAAAGCCAAGTAAAAGTATCCATAATCTACCACCCGAGACCACACCACCATCGCCTTTCCTCGAAGCGAGTGGAGAAATGCCATCTTGTGCTATTATTTTTTTATTTATCATTGCCTAAAAAATTCTAAATGTATAACTTGTAAATAACTTTATTCTTCCCGCATTGCCTCTATGGGCTTAATTCTCACTGCTCTTCGCGCAGGTAAGTATCCCGCAATAACGCCAGCTACAATCAATATGGTTGTTGAAATTAATACATAATTGAGCGAAACGGTTGGGTCTTTAAAAACCGACATGCCATCAGGATTTCCCGCTGCCGATTGCATTAAAAAGTAATTCACAAGCTCCGTTAGTCCCACTCCGAGCATCATACCTACATATCCAAAAATACTGGTGATGAGGATAGACTCGATGATAATTGAACGCAAAATGTGAGCAGGTGGCGCTCCCAATGCCTTGCGAATACCAAACTCACGCGTACGTTCTTTCACCGACACCAACATAATATTGCTCACGCCTACAATGCCTGCAATGAGGGTAAAAATGCCAATAATGGAAACAAAAATGGTGATGCCACCAAATATCTTCATCGTTTCAATGTATTCTCGCTGCGAATTCCAAATCCACATAGCCTGCGTATCTTTGGGGTCGAAGCGTAAGGATTGTGCCATGTTATGGGTAAGCTTATCGTTAAATTCTTCGTTCAATGCGGTGGTTTCCAGTCCTTTTACCGACATGGCTATGCTGCGGAATTTTCTATCGGGATTGTAGATAAGTTGCGCCGTGCTAAATGGAATGTATGCTTTGCCATCGCCCCAACGATTTTTTTTTGTATTCACCCCAATCACCTGAAACATAATGGAACCTATTTTCACATACTCACCCAAGGCAGTTTTACCTTTGAAAACGACGTCCTGAATTTTCTTGTCAATCACAACTACCTTTTTATTGGCTTCCAAATCTAACCGATTCAAAAAACGACCATTGCCCTGCTCTAATTTTAGATTGAAAATGGATTCATAGTTGGGATTGCAGCCAACCACCTGATAAGCAACATATTCCGATTGGTAAGTAATTGTTGCATTTTTTTCAATAATACCGGTTTCAGAATAAGCTTCTTTCAAATTTGCATTCACCGAGGCTAATTCTTTTTCGGAATACTGAAGCGTACGGCCACTTTTAAGTCCCTGAAAGGGCATGGATGTTTCGCCGGCTCCTGTTTGAACCGTGTTTGTGGCACGGCTACTGAAATTCGATGTTACCCCATTGCGGAGCCCATTGCCAGCTCCGAGCAAAACGATTAGGATAAAAATACCCCACGATACCGATAATCCTGTCAGTATGGTTCGTAGTTTATTGTGTTTTAATCCAGCAAATATTTCTTGTAATGTATTCATTTTTTTTGTTCAATATTTTCAATCATTCCATCCTTGATATGAATAATTTTATGTGTTTCGTCAGCCACTGAACGTTCGTGGGTTACTAAGATAGTGGTAAGTCCATTCGCATTAAGCTCGCGTAATACCTTCATTACTTCCACTGTGGTGTGGCTATCCAACGCCCCTGTTGGCTCATCGGCAAGCAGAATTTTAGGCTGCGAAATGATGGCACGAGCTATGGCTACACGTTGCTTTTGTCCGCCCGACATTTCACTGGGCATGTGTGTTGCCCAATCGCGCAAACCCATCATATCTAAATACTCCATAGCAATCATGTTGCGTCGCTTTCTATTCACGTTTTTGTAATACAAAGGTAGGGCAACATTTTCGAGGGCATTTTTGAAATTTATCAGGTTAAAGGACTGAAAAACAAAGCCAATCATCTCGTTTCGGTAAGCAGCTGCTCGCTTTTCGCTTAAGTTTTTTATTAGCTTGTTGTTGAGTAAATATTCCCCGGAATCGTAATTGTCCAAAATTCCTAAAATATTCAGCAGGGTCGATTTTCCTGAACCCGAAGCTCCCATAATAGAAACATACTCTCCAGAGGCAATGTGTAAGTCAATTCCTTTGAGCACATGTAAGGAGTTAGATTCGCTGAAGTAAGTTTTGTTGATGTTCGTTAAGTTTATCATTTTATATTTTTTATGGCTTTGTATGGTTTCGTCAGTTCGGATAAACGATGTACCGCTACATTTTTTATTGCTTTCACGCTGCAAATATATAAACTATATAGTACATTGCAATACATAGTACATTGTTATAGACACATGCGTGTTAAGCAATTTAGTATATTATACTGATAATCATTAGTTTAATCTATAATTCAAAAAAAATAATTAACTTAGTTTAACTTATTAATTGAAATTAATCCATAAAAACATTTCCAAATGTAACCCTTTCCCAACAATATATTTAAAATTTCTATCAAGACAATTCCCAATTGTTTCGCCGAAAGACTTTATGCAATCGTTTGAAATGAAAAATGGTTATTTTCGTGCATGTAGCTACATCTGAATGAAGTTTTAGCATTACTTTTGAATTGCATTTACATGATATATCTCTGTATTGCCTCAAAATCAGAAGTTTATGAAAATTCATTTTAAAATTGCATACTATACATACTGGGGACAACGCTTAGTGATTTGTGGGAACATACCCCAATTAGGCAATGATAATTTATCACAAGCCCTTACTTTAAATTTTCAAGGAAAAGAAGATTGGGTAGGAGAAATAGAAATACCCAAAGATGGAACATCTACATTTTCGTATGCTTATTTTTTGGTGAACGAACATACCGGGCAAACCACGCAAGAATGGGGATCGAACCGTATTTTTACTCTTCCAACCGCAGCAACAGAGCACGTTTTTTGTTTTGATGTATGGAATTCACCTGCTTCTTTGGAAAATACTTTTCTCACTGCACCTTTCAAAAATATTTTACTCAAAGACACACATACAGTTGCTAAAGAAAGCTCCCTAACAACCTATACGCATCAATTCAGCGTATATGCACCAACCATTCCAAAAAATCATGTGGTATGCCTCATTGGCAATGTTGGGGAATTGGGCAATTGGAATGTAGCTTCGCCCTTGTTACTTCAATTTAAAGGTGGTGGAGGTTGGGAGATAAAAGTTAACTTAAAAAAAGCCGATAACGAAATACATTATAAATATGGAATTTACGATGTAGATACACGTAATTTTTGCTTTTTCGAGTCTGGAGCCGATCGCCTTGCACCCCATTTTAATGCAAAAAAAACACTTACTATATTAAACGATGGGTTTATTCGCCTCCAGCAGCCTGCCTGGCGTGGCGTAGGTGTTGGCATTCCGGTATTTAGCTTGCGTTCCAAACGAAGCTTTGGGGTTGGCGATTTTGTAGATTTAAAAATACTCATTGACTGGGCTCAAAAAACAGGGATTAAATTGGTACAAGTATTACCCCTGAACGATACCATTGGCACCCATACCGATGCCGATGTACTTCCTTATGCAGCTATATCTGCTTTTGCGCTCAATCCGCTATTTCTGAATTTGCCCGCGC
The DNA here is from genome assembly GCA_001873635.1 of Porphyromonadaceae bacterium CG2_30_38_12. Classification (GTDB taxonomy): domain Bacteria; phylum Bacteroidota; class Bacteroidia; order Bacteroidales; family Paludibacteraceae; genus Paludibacter. The sequence continues at coordinate 21,355 of MNZK01000057.1, forward strand.
TGGGGACATTACCCGAAGAGGATGTGCTCATGCAAGCATACCGTTCGCTGCAACCAACACTCAATGCAGAACCCTTGGTGCCTTTTATGGAAGTAATAGATTTTAAATTCAAATATGCCAATGCGCTATACTTAGCTCAAAAAGAGGAGTTCCTTAAAGACAAAAACTTTAAAGCTTTTTTCAAAAAAAATGCCTTTTGGTTAGTTCCTTATGCTGCCTATTGTGTATTGCGTGATAAGTATCACACACCCGATTACAGCCAGTGGGGCGAATTTGCAAATTTCAACCAGCAAATAATTGATGCTTTTGTTGAGGAAAATCAAGCTCATTTCGATGCCGTTGCTGTCAACTATTTTATACAATACCATCTGCATTTACAATTGCAAGCCGCTACGACTTATGCCCACGAAAATGGTGTGGTACTTAAAGGCGATATTCCCATTGGCGTGAATCGAAATAGTGTGGACACGTGGGTATCGCCAGAGCTATTTTTAATGGATTGTCAGGCTGGAGCACCACCCGATATGTTTGCTGTGAAAGGTCAGAATTGGGAATTGCCCACTTACAATTGGGATATGATACAACGTACCGATTTTGATTGGTGGAAAAAACGATTTGCACAAATGTCAAATTATTTCGACACTTTCCGTATCGATCATATTCTTGGATTTTTCCGCATTTGGCAAATCCCAGTGAGCCAAGTTGAAGGAATTATGGGCTATTTGTACCCATCAACACCCATTCATCTCAATGAGTTCGCATCGAATGGGATATGGTTCGATTACAATCGTTTTTGCAAACCTTATATCACCGACCAGCTATTGTGGGATTTTTTTGGCGATGATGCACATTGGGTAAAATCGAACTGCCTCAAAATTGAAGATGGTTGGGTACTCCGACTTAGAAGCTCCTATAATAATCAATCCAAAGTGGATGCTCTTTATGCCGAGGGTCAATTCTCTAGGCGTATCAAGTGGGGACTTTTTGATTTGATATCCAATGTGTTGTTTTTTGAAGTGGAGGGCTCGCAGGGTACCCAGTTTTATCCACGTTTTGGGATGCAGGGCTTACGAACTTTTCAGGAATTGGATGGCTACACGCAGACAAAAATTGACGCTTTATATGTTGATTATTTTTTCCGTCGTCAGGATGCTTATTGGTATCAATCGGGAATGGAAAAGCTTCCTGCCTTAAAACGTGCTACGAATATGCTTATTTGTGGCGAAGATTTAGGCATGATGACACCTTGCGTAACTTCGGTCATGAAAGAACTTGCCATATTAAGCCTCGAAGTGCAGCGCGCGCCCAAGTCTGATAAAATAGAATTTTTTCATCCTGCCGATGCGCCTTATTTGTCGGTGGTAACCCCATCTACTCACGATATGAGCACCATACGTGCTTGGTGGGAAGAGGACAGAGGCATAACGCAACGTTTTTATAATTCGCAATTGGGACATTGGGGTGAAGCGCCTTATTTTTGCGAATGGTGGATTTGTCGCGATATTCTGTTGCAACATTTGCATTCGCCAGCCATGTGGACAATATTTCAAATGCAGGATTTGCTGAGTATTTCAGAGGCTATTCGTCGTGAAAATCCACACGATGAGCGCATAAATGTACCTTCCAACTCCAAATACAGCTGGCGTTATCGGATGCACATAAACTTAGAAGATTTGATTGAAAACGATACTTTCAACGGGGAGCTGAAAAACTATATTGTGCAGTCGGGGAGATAACTAGTTAGTTATAGTTTTATTTTTTTAATTTTTAGTTTTTCGAGTTTAGTGCTTCCTAAATTTAATTTTTCGGCATTGCCAATGTGCGCAACCGATTCCAGTGGCATAGCGCGCACATTATTAAAAAAATTGGTAGCGGCAGTATCTACGGCAACAATATCTTGCGAAATAAACAGCCCCTTTGCCAAAACAGCATCTGCTTCCGATTTCCCTTGTGGTCCGTTGTTTTTGAGCAAACGATAGGCATCTACCACATGCAGCACAGCGGCTTTTTCAAGCGTACATACGTCGGCAATACATTGTTGCAAGTCGTTAGCATGAAAGAAGCGTCTATCCCACACGATGCCCATGTGATTCTTCATGGCGATGGACATTTTGGCACCACCATGATTTTTGAGCACCGGCACATTAATCCAAACATCGCAATCTAAAATTGCTTCGTGCACTTTGGTGCTTTTGAGTTTTTTGCCTTTTGGCAAATCGATTTCACGGTAATAAGATGCTTCGTTGGCAGGTAACATTTTTGCACCAGCAGCTTTGGCTTGGGCTTCAATGCCGCTATTTGTATAGCAATTGCGCCACTCATTGCAAGTGTGGTCCAGAACAACCACTTCCTTAGCACCCGCTTTGTAACATTGGCGTACAATTTCGCCTACCAATTGTGGATTCGTATTGCTTGCCATTTCAGGTTTTTTGTCCCAGCCGATATTTGGTTTTACAACAACGCGATACCCTTTTTTCACAAATTGCGCCATACCACCCATTTCGGCAATTGCTTTGCGAAACATTAGCTCAGGCTCACCACCCATCACAGCTACCAAATCATATTTCAGGCTTGTGCCAGCAGATGAAGCTTTTTGAGACAACAATGTCAAGGCTCCACTTTGTTTTACTGAAAATGCTGCGCCTGTGAGGGCAATAGCGCGTAAAAAATTTCTTCTATCCATGATTTCATGATTTTAAACAAGGGGCAAATATACAATATTTTTATGATTAAAAAGTCGGTGACCCGAAATATAATTATTCATCCAACAACCATTTTTCTCGCATTATTTTGTTACATGCATCGGGTCTTTGACCCTTATTTTTGGGAGGATGAATTAAATTCTCAGCTACAAATATATCAGTTCTCCGACGCAAAGAACTTCTTATTTAATGCTCTAAATCACACCGCCAGTTGCACTCGTCGCGCTATAAACTCCCTGTTTGCAACAACAGTTGGCTACTGTATTAGCACATAGACCACAAAGATTTAAAAATTTTCATAGCACTTCAAAAAAATGACCAATAACTTTTAATTATTGTGTTGTAAAACATAAATTTCGTATCTTTGCACCGAAATTGTTGAACATGTACAACTTTAAAAAAAACAAAAAACTTTATGTTAAACGAAAAGATTGGTATCAATGCTGGATTAATTTGGAACGCATTGGAAAAAGGCGAACAAAGCGTAAAAGCATTGAAAAAAACAACGAAACTGAATGAAAAAGATGTAAATCTTGCATTGGGTTGGTTAGCACGCGAAGGCAAAGTAACTTTCAGTGAAATAGAAGCTGAATTGGTTGTAACATTGGCATAATGTGTAAGAAGTTAAAAGTGGACAAGTCATTCGATTTTGTCCACTTTTTTTTATTTCTCCCCAAGTTTTAAGGCTTCATCACAACGCCTAACTTCTTTCGTCCATCAATTTTTACAACAAGTGCTTTTTCAAATCGCACATGACGTATGAAGTCCGATTCGTAAACTGCATGCTGTTCATTTAAGTAATCAACCTGATAAGTTCCATCGTTCTGAAAGGGATTGATAGTCAGATAAGCTACCCCCAAGGATGTAAGGTTCTGAAAAAAGTGCGTTCCCTGACTTGGGTCGATGCGATAATTGGATAAACCTGATTCCACAATAATACGCGCATTGCTTATGTGAGCCCATTTTACGGGAATGCCTAACCAGGAATCATTTGAGCCCCATCTTCCGGGACCTACCAATATATAGTGTCTGCCTTCGGCAACTAACTGTTTATTAAGAATTTCTATTTCAACAGCAATTTTGTTGTTGTTGGAAGCATTAAAAGCTTCGGGCTTCACATAGATTATGTCTTGGATATCAGAGATTATGCCATGCCCCAAAGCATTTTTACTGCTTATAAGCGTGTCGTCGGTATTTATTTTGTCAATTTTTTCGGTAATTATCTCTTTCATATCCACAATGGGACGAATTTGTAACAAATAGAAGTTGTGAACTTTGCCCGAATCATACTCTAAATTTACAGCAAACTCAATCTCAATAGGCCTTCCCATTTCGTCTTGCGCAATGCGCATCACCGTTTGCAAAATTTTAGCTAACGGAAAAACATCATGCTTCAGTATATTGGCAAATGTAATCACTTTTCGCCCCGTGGCTAAGGTGTCGTTTATGGTGTCGTTATACACATCATAGGTAGAAGCAATAAATTTCAATGTACCATCTTTTTCGGCCTCTTGCACTGGAATATTCAGAATGTTAAAACCGTCTTCTACTTTGGGGATAAAACAATTTTCGCATAAATCTAAAGCATTAAAATAACGTTGGGTTTCTTTTAGTGTTAATTCCATTGTGCTGGTTTGCAGCACGTTGTATGGGTGGGCGGGCGAAAATCGAAGTGACAGACCACCATCCATTATGTATTTACCCAAGCCAAATGCGATATTCGTTATCCCTTCCGAGGTTTGCTCGGCACCGATGGGATAATAGTTCAGCGACCGCGTAACACCTGAAAAAGAAGGATAGTAGATATTTCCATGAGCTGCCCCGCAAATTTCTTGCAACACAACAGCCATTTTTTCTTCATCAATCACATTGTTGGTAGCTGCCATATAAGCTTTACTTTCGGTATAAAACACGGAAGCATATACAGCCTTGATGGCTTCGAGTATGGTAAGCAACAAATGCGATTTGCTCTGCCTGTTAAAAGGTACCATGTAGGTGGTGTAGATTCCGGCAAAAGGCTGATAATGTGAATCTTCGAGCAAGCTTGACGAGCGAACAGCAATAGGCGCATTGCTTGCATTCACAAAAGCTGTCAGGTCAGCAATAACGCGTTTTGGCATATTGGCTTTTAAGAAATGTTGCAATACTTCTTCGTTGCTCACGTCGGATAATGCAATGGGATAGAGCTTGTTGAGCTCCATAAAATCCGTAAAAATATCGGTACAAATCACAACAGTTTGAGGGATGGTGATTTGTACGTTCTCAAATTCCTCCAACACTTCGTTGCGCTTAATCATTGCATCGATAAAGGCTAATCCACGACCTTTTCCGCCCATCGAACCATCGCCAATGCGTGCAAAGTTCGAATATTGATCAAATCTATCACGTTGAAAAATAGCTACAATACCACGGTTTTTAATTTTACGATAACTCACAATAGCATTGAAAATAATATCGCGTACAGGGTTTAGGTTTCCCGTTTGATAATTTTCAACACTTATGTTTTTTAAAAATTCTGCCAATGGAAACATGGCGCGTGAATAGAGCCAGCGCGAAATATTATTACGCGAAACATTGTACAGTAAAGTCTCGTCGCTCAATTGATACAATATTTCTTGTAACCCACGCAAATTTTGAATGCGCCCTTCTTCCTTGCCAGTTTCGGGATGGATAAATACAAAATCGCCAAAGCCAAAGTAATTGGTTATCATTTCACGTAGCTCAATGTGAAATGTTTTGGAAAATTTATTGATAAATGCTGCATTTACTGTAGCAGCGGCAGCTCTGTTTACGTCATCGGTGGACTCAATTATCAGAGGCAATTTCTGATCGGAGAGTCGAATGTACTTTCCGAAAGCAATACCCGCCTGCTTGTTTTTTTTACCGTTTTGATAAAAACTCACATCAGAAATAACCCCTAACACATTATTTTTAAAACGGTTGTAATAATCTACCGCTTCTTCGTAATTGCGTGCCAGCAGGATTTTTGGTCGTCCACGCATCCGCAGCATTTGCTCGTGAGCATTCAGAGCTTCGGTCATAAACGAACGCGACTGTTTGAAAACATATTTGTAGAGCTGTGGAACAATGGAAGAGTAAAAACGAATAGAATCTTCAACTAATAGAATGACCTGTACGCCAACCGATTGAACATCTTCGTCCACATTCATTTTATCTTCCAGCAACTTGATGATGGCCAAAAGCAGATCGGTATTGCCAAGCCAGCTGAACACATAATCCACAGCACTTAAGTCTTCGTTGGAGATGCGCTGTGAAACTGATTTTGAAAAAGGTGTGAGTACCACAATAGGAATGTCGGGATAGTTCGATTTTACTCCTTTTGCCCATTCAAATGGATTGATGCTATCGCCACTTGGCATTGAAATTATCAGTTCAAAACTACGTGTTTGCAACAGTTCGTTTGCCTCATCCTCTGATGAAACAAGCATAAAACGAGGCGGATAGCGCAAATTTAAGGACGTGTATTCGTTAAAGAGTTGCTCGTCGATGCGTCCATCTTCTTCCAACACAAAAGCATCATATTTGCTTGCAAAAAGTAACACATTGTAAATACGATGATGCATCAAATTCGCAAATGATGTGTCTTTAAAATAAAGTTTCTTAATGCTTAATGTGTTCATCCTGCTGTTTGAAGTCTTAGATACTCACAAAGGTATGTATAATAATTGATTCAGTAATTTGTTTTTTGATGTTTTTTTCAATTTTTTCTTGCAAATAATTTTTTAAAAAGAAATAAATGTTGTAACATTGCAACCCAGTTCAGGTAGTAACAAAGTGTAAGCATATAGCGTTTATTTTCAGCGTAATAGCATAGTTAATAGTTAATTTAACACAATTTTCTGTCTTTTTAATCTTCAAATCATCTAATCTTCAAATTGTCAAATCTTCAAATCTTTTAATCTTTTTATCCCATGAATATAGAAAAACTAATGCAACAGCTCGAAGCCAAACATCCGGGCGAAAACGAATACTTACAAGCCGTTAAGGAAGTTTTAATGACTATTGAAACGGAGTACAACAATCACCCCGAGTTTGAAAAAGCTAAAATTGCCGAACGATTGGTGGAACCTGATCGGATTTTCACCTTTAAAGTACCTTGGGTGGACGATAGAGGTGAGGTGCAAGTGAACTTAGCCTATCGCATTCAATTCAATAATGCTATTGGACCTTACAAAGGTGGTTTGCGTTTCCACCCTTCGGTAAACCCCTCTATATTAAAGTTTTTGGGTTTCGAGCAAATTTTTAAAAATGCACTCACTACCTTACCAATGGGAGGGAGCAAAGGCGGTTCCGATTTTAACCCAAAAGGTAAATCGGACAATGAGGTGATGCGCTTTTGCCAAGCTTTTATGCTCGAATTGTGGCGCAACATTGGTCCCGACACCGACGTTCCTGCCGGCGATATAGGCGTTGGTGGTCGCGAAATTGCATACCTTTACGGCATGTACCGGAAGTTAGCTCGCGAAAATACAGGCGTGCTTACAGGTAAAAATCTTGAGTTTGGTGGCTCTTTGGTTCGTCCTGAGGCTACTGGTTTTGGCGCACTCTATTTCACACAGCAAATGCTGCAAACTGCAGGCACTGATTTGAAAGGAAAAACAATTGCCATTTCCGGTTTCGGAAATGTAGCTTGGGGAGCTGCCCTCAAAGCCACGCAGTTGGGCGGAAAAGTAGTTACCATTTCAGGTCCTGATGGCTATATTTATGACAAAGAAGGACTTACAGATGAGAAAATAGATTACATGCTTTACTTGCGTGCCACGTGCAACGACATTGTAGCGCCTTATGCCGAAAAATTTGGTGCTGTGTTTGTTGCCGACCGTCGTCCATGGGAAGTGAAAGTAGATATCGCTTTGCCTTGCGCTACTCAAAACGAACTCAACGCAGCCGACGCTGCTGCACTTGTTGCCAACGGCGTGATGTGTGTGGCTGAGGTATCCAACATGGGCTGTACCCCCGAAGCAATAGAACTGCTACAACAGCATAAAATATTGTACGGACCAGGAAAAGCAGTCAATGCCGGCGGTGTAGCTACCTCAGGATTGGAAATGACACAAAATGCCATGCACTTATCGTGGACAGCCGAAGAGGTTGATTTAAAATTGCATCAGATTATGCGCGAAATACATACGCAATGTGTGCAATATGGACGTGAAACGGATGGTTACATTAATTACATGAAAGGTGCTAACGTTGCAGGATTCCTGAAAGTAGCTAAAGCCATGTTGGCACAAGGAATTATTTAAGCAAAAGTTGGTAGTAGCTTTTAAAAAAAAAGGGTTATTGTTGTGTTACAATAACTCTTTTTTTAGTATGTCAAAACCTATAGTTTACTCCACCACTCATGTTAATATTTGGCATTGGATAACCATAATTGATTTGATAGGTTTGATTTAATAGGTTATTGCCAATTACGAATAGCTCCAAATTTTTAACTGGATGACATGCTAATCGGGCATTCAGCAATAGATAATCTGGCTGTATGGCTTTGGTAATTGCCGGATTGGGCGAAACGAAAGTGTAAAGTTTTTCAATATATTGTGTAGATACATTCATGTTCCAAATTTTGTAATTGTAATTGATATTGATATTTAACTGTTGACGAGGAGCAGCCACTACGGCTTTACTTAAATCTAAATAACTGTAGTTGGCATGCAAATGCATGTTTTTAGATAAGGCATATTTTGCTGACAATTCAATTCCTTGATTGTCAAAACTACCTACATTTTGTCGTTTTGCTGGCGTTGGTGGCACAACAACTTGGATTAAATTATCCCCTTTTATTTTGAAAATTGTGAGTTCTATTTTTAATTTATTATTCAACAACGATTGTAGCCAACTTAACTCATAATTCATCAAGCGTTCGGGCAACAGATCGGGATTGGGAGCATACAAATACATTTCCATGATAGTGGGACTGCGAAAACCTTTTGAAACTGAAGCCTTTAAATTTGTTTGCTCCGACACGAAGTAACTCAAACCGCCCATAGGAACCAATTCCGTTCCGTAGTTCGAGTTAATTTCAATTCGTAATCCCGCACTTACAGTAAGTTTTTTTAATACTGTTTGTTGCGCGTATAAATAAGATGCTAATTCAGTGGCTGTTATCGTGGAGTCGTTTACGGCTAAGAAAGGTTGATTGCTTACCTTACCACCATATTGCTTCAATTCGGCACCAGCAGTTAATAATCTTGCCCTACTCAATTTGAATGTTTCATACATCATAACCCCACTATTGCGGTCAGTGGATTGAAACCCATCCGTCAGCAGGTGCTCCCCAAAGTTATGATACACTTTGAATGCACCATCCATGTTAGCATATTTATTTTCAACAGATAAGGATGCTTTTCCACGAGTAATATCAATTCCGAAAGGTGCCGCTGTTGCAGCTTCCTTGTAAGGCTGAATTGTTGCAGTTGGCATTTTCCAAACCGGACCATTATCATTCGCATTAAATTTAGCGATGCTAAAATCAGCCGACAGCGTAAAATGCTTGCTCAATTCGTAACCCATCTTTGTAAATCCATTGGAAATTTTAAAATCGGTATTTGGACGTATTCCATCCGTTTGGTCGTGATTGATAGATGCAAAAATGCTGAATTTCTCTTTGTTGTAACCAATGGTACCATAATATTTTTGTGTCCTATACGAACCGTATGAAGCTCCCACATTTCCACTTATTGCCTCTTTTTTATTTTTACGGGTAATAATATTGATAACACCTCCCATAGCGTTTGAACCATATAAAAGTGAAGCAGGACCATGAATTATCTCCACTTTTTCGACATCCGACGCCTCATAAGCATCGGGCAGTGGATGCCCAAATATACCCTGATACTGCGGATGACCATCTATCAAAACCAATACACTCGTATTGGGCGCACTGCTAATGCCACGCATAGTAATGCCCCCCGCACCTCCTGCTGCAATACCAAAACCAAGTACATTACGCTCTGTAACAAATATCCCGGGTGCGAATGTATTCAAGGCAGGTAATATGTTGATTTGTCCGGTGCGTTCAATTTCTTGCATCGAAATTTGTGATACTGACAAGGGTACAAGTTTTCGAGATATTTCTGATTTTGAACCAGTTACAACTACCTCGTCCAAATTTATGGAATCTGGAAATGCGTCTTGTGAAAAACCTTCAAAGCTAAAAAACATTAGCATGACTATCAAGTTGATTTTTTTCAATTGTTATTTTAGTATTAGCGTATTATTATTTTAAAAAATTGGTGCTACAAAAGTAATTAAAAAATGAGAAATCAGTTATTTTGAAAACAAAAAGCTGTTTTTGCTGCTATATTGTAACCCTTGTGATTTGAAATAAATGTAAAAATATACATTTTTGGGGCTGATAATTTGATAGTTTCAAAAAAAATACTGAAATTTGGCAGCGAAAGATTTCAACGACTAAAAGCTGTAAAGTAAAAAAACAAAACAGAGATATCGAAGGCGAAGCTACAATAGCAACTAAAAAACTAAAAAAGAGGAACTTATGGAAATAGAAAAGAGAAAAATCGAACTTGAGAAAAAAGATAATGAAATTATGTATTCCAAATCTATTAAGGCAGGGAAACGCATATATTACTTAGATGTGAAGAAAAGTCGTAATGATGATTTATTTTTAGCCATTACCGAAAGCAAAAAACGAGTTACAGGCCAGGATGACGATATTCAGGTAAGTTACGAGAAACATAAAATATTTCTATACAGAGAGGATTTTGATAAATTCATAGAAGGGTTGGAAGATGTTATTGGGTTTATAAAAAAAGAACAAGGCGAAGCACCCCAACGCCCAGAACGTGTGTTTGAAAACAACACTGTTCAAGCAGAAGCTCCGAAACCAGAAGAAGAAGTTAAACCTAAAAGCTTTTTCGACCGTTTTAAACTCTAAGCAACTTTTAAAAAATACTGCTACGTATGAAAAGTTTTGCCAGCGACAATTATTCGGGGATACATCCTCAAATTCTTGAAGCTATACATGAAGCTAATAATGAGCACGTTGTGTCTTATGGCGACGATGCCATTACCTTACAAGCACAAGAATCATTTCAAACATTATTTGGAAAAGTTCAGGTGCTTTTTACCTTTAATGGTACAGGTGCCAATGTTATTAGTCTGAAATGTTGCACCTTGCCTTTTCAGGCTGTGCTTTGTGCCGAAACAGCACACATCAATGCTGATGAATGCGGAGCACCCACTCAAAGTATTGGCTGTTCGTTAATTAGCATTCCTACCACCGATGGCAAGTTGACGCCTGCTCATATTGCTCCGTTTTTGAACCGACTTGGTGTGGTGCATAACACGCAACCCAAAGTGATTTCTATCAGTCAAAGCACCGAGCTGGGAACTGTTTATAGCCTTGAAGAACTAAAAACTTTGTGCCTTTTTGCACATCAACATGCTATGTATGTGCATGTCGATGGAGCGCGAATTTCAAATGCTGTGGCAGCCTTGGGCGTTAGTTTGAAAGAGGCTACGGTGGATTGTGGTGTGGACATTATGAGCTTTGGTGGCACCAAAAACGGCTTGATGATAGGCGAAGCCGTTCTGATATTCAACGAAAACTTAAAACAATACGCAGCCTTTTATCAAAAACAAAGTGCACAACTATTTTCAAAAAATCGATTTGTTGCAGCCCAGTTTGTAGGCTTGTTGCGCAATAACTTGTGGTACGATATGGCAAAGCACGCAAACGACATGGCTCACTTGTTAGCTGATGAAATTTCAAAATTGCCGCAGGTGAAAATTACGCAACAAGTAGATGCTAACGCCGTTTTTGTTATTATTCCCGAACATGCTATCAAGCCTTTACAACAAAAATTTCGTTTTTATATTTGGGACGATAGCAGCAAAGAA
>MNZK01000064.1:0-3398 GCA_001873635.1 Porphyromonadaceae bacterium CG2_30_38_12
GTATAATGTGAACTGTATGCTGAATTTGTAAAAAACCAACCATTCTCCATAAAATAGTAAACATAATAACTGAAAAGAATAATAATTGTTGGTATATATGGATAAAGAATGGTAAGAAGTGATTTTACATTAACTTTTGTATATTCTCCATTAAATGAATATATTAAATGCACTAAAAGCAATATTGATCCAGCAAATACGCCTCTCATACTAATACCAAACAGAAAAAAAATACTTATGGAGAGCATGATTGGCTTAGGTTTCAAAATTGCAGTAATAGCCGACACAAAAGCTGTAAACAAAATAAAATCAGGCGATGCAATGGCATACTGACTTAAAACAGTCGGTTCGAACATAACGATTAACAATACCCAACCGAGATACTTTTTTGAAATAAAAATTCGCAACAAAATAGTCAGATTGTAAAGCAATAATACAAGCCAGCCTACCATAAATAGGTGTGATACAGTAACACTATAGCCAAAAATTTTCCAAAGTGCAGCTGTCATCAACCCCATTAGAGGAGGGTGATAGCCAGTAGAAAAGATTTCAGAGCCAGAATTATATACAGGCATTAATATACTATCAAATCCATTACAATAGAACCAGTGAGCTTCCTTTGAAGTTTGCTGAATATTGTCCCAAAAGAAACAATTATTTACAGTAAACACCGTAAGAATGGCATAGGCAATTGTTACAATTACTATAAAAAAAGTGTTATTCTGACTGATTTTATAAAACATCATTTTGGGATTGTTTCAATGATAATACAAAATCACGATGTGTCAACAATACGATTAGCGTAAATATAATAAATGCAGGCCACATTGGCATCAATTCATTATATCGAGAACAGCGAGCATAGGAATAGGTGGAAATTAATAAAATACAAATTGGCAAATAAATATTTTTTCGAATGACAAATAAATACAACAGCCCAACCATATCACCCAAAAACATATATCTTTCATGCATTCCTGGTAATAAAAAAGGCACAGTGATAGATGATAAAAATAGTAGCTTCACCCACAAGTCTAAATTAAAGATATTTTTTTTGGAACGTAACCAAAAGCCTATTCCTATGGTGTATAAAGCTGTAATTAAAATACCTAATGGTTTCACAAAATCATAATAATTATTGTCGATAAAAATATATAGATTCGGAAAGTTTTGAGTTAGAAATCGATACTGATTGGCTTGTGCGACATACACCATTGATAAATTTTTGAACGACCCACCGAAATAAACAGCAGGCAAAATACTAAGAATGTAAATTATTGGGATAGCAATAAATAAATACCATTTGATATTTCCACGAACCATCATTACAAAAAAGAAAGGTAAAACAATGGCTGTTTGCAGTTTAAATGAAAAAGCCAATCCAAGAAACAAAATTGACAATAACTGTTTTTTAAGAAGCAGATAATATACACTACCAAGAATAAGGGAGGTATATATGGCATCACATTGTGACAAATAGGAAGCATTTAGCATAACTGTAGGCAAAAGAGGCAAAATTGATATGGACGCCCATACTACCCATTCATTTTTTATTTTTAATTGAGCAAACTTTCCGATAAAATATGCTGCAAGATACTCAAAAAAAATAGAAACAATTTTTAGAAGGAACAGCGAATTTAATCCAGTTTTTGTTATTAATATTAGTATATAAATGTAGGCTGGAGCATAATCGAAAAATAAAAATTTCAAAGATTTTTCGTAGTTGTGTGTACGAATAAAGTTCATCCAAGGTTCAAGAAAGGTAATGTAGTCAGCTTTTTCTACTGGCAATAATATTATCTTTATTGAAATTGATACTGCTATTAGTGAAATCCACAAAAGTTTGTTTTCTGTAATTTTGATGAATGGTATGCGCTGTTTCATATAGCTTTTAGGTTTTTTGTTTGCGAACTTTTACTAACACTTTTTTTTCAATATAGTGCCACGAAAAATAACTACAATAAATGCAAAATAGAATCGTAAGAAATCAAAATTGTTATTTTTCATGTTTTTTTGAAATCCATTAACAATTTATAGCAATTAATTGATTACCATTATTTTAGTGATTGTACTTTGCGTTCCATCTTCGTTGGCACAGATAGCTAAATATATTCCCGTTCGAACTTTATTTCCGTTAGTGTCTTTTCCATTCCAAGTTGCAATGGCGCCATTTGAAACTGTTTGGCATATTAAATTGCCATTCAGGTCTGTAATTTTAACGTTGGTATTGGCAACTAATCCGGTAATAGTAATGATACCGTTAAAATTTTCTCGTACCGGATTTGGATAAGCATGTACATTTTCGTACATCCCCGTTGATTCAGCAGCATCGCTTTGATATGAAACAATTCCATTTCCTGTTCCAAAAAACACTTCACCTGTTTTTGGATTAATTTCGATAGATAAAACATCGTTTGACAATAGTGGACTATTAGAAGCAGTAAAATGTTCAATCGTTTCTTGACCATTTTCAGAAAGTAAATAAGCCCCAGAAGTTTCAGTTCCAATCCATTTCCTGTTTGCGCCATCTATTGCAATAGCCTTTACATGTTCACTCTGAAGCAAGTAGTCAGCTAATCCAGTTCCGTTATTTCGAGGAATTTTAACACGAGAACAAGTATAGCCTGCATCAAACACCTTCGATGTATTATAGAATAAAAGAGGTCCTGTATCTGTGCCTAACCAAATAATTCCATTTTTATCTTGTGCAATGCAAGAGCCTTTTTTGTATGAAATTTTACTACCCTCATTATCTGCATCTGCAAAAGTTTCAAAATTAATGAACTTATCGTCTGTTTGTATGTCGAGTGTGCCATTGTCATCAAAGACTCCAAGCGCTCCATAATGTGGAGCAGTTACCCATTTTTGATTTTGATTTTGATTATTTATTAAAATTTTACCTAAATCATAATTGGTCAATCCTTCATATTTCAGACTCGTCCAAGTTCCATTTTTCAAAAGTATTTTTATTTTCTTATCTACGCTGCTGTTAGTTAAAAATAAATTATCGTTTTTATCGAATACGGCACCATCTAATCGAGTATATCTGTATGGGTTATTGGGCACCAAATAGTGGGGTTCAAGTGTGCTATTTAATGGTGTATGCCATTTAATAAATTTATAATTTCGGAACTCATAAAGACCAGTTCCAAAAGAAGTAACAAAAAAATGACTATTATCTAAGCTATCTACAGCTATGTTCATTAAATTTAAAACATCATATTTTGTTGAGTCACGTATGGTTGAGGCAGCTATGTTCATCCATTCGTCATTATTATTTTTATTATCTTTATTCAATATCATTACTTCTCCTGATAAAAACTCCGTAAATTGAAGCCTTCCTGGCACCACAAATAGTTTTTCGCCAGCAAAGGTCATGCTATACGGGATGTTTACGG
>MNZK01000064.1:3412-12961 GCA_001873635.1 Porphyromonadaceae bacterium CG2_30_38_12
GTATTTTTCGATGATAGGATTGTCAGTTCCGTTTTCTGTGTAAGCTATCAGACCAAGGCTGTTAGCTGCAAGCCAGTATTTGTTATTTGTGGCATCGTAAGAGGCATCTGTAACCTGTCCGACATTACTAAATGGAGTTATGCTGAGTTGCTCGTCGATTACAAAAACAGAACTTGCACCATCGGGTACGATGAGCTTGCCGTTGGAAGCAAACATGCTCCTGGCACTTAATGAAGTGGCTATGGGCGCCCAGCTTGCATCGTTCTGAAGTTGAAAGAGTTTATCGCCTCTATTTAAAACTAATTTTCCTGCAAAAGCCTCCACCTTTTTGAGCTCACCCACACCGGGCAGATTGGGAACCACAGTCCAATATTCGTAGTTTACAAGGTTTGGTTCGTTCGCATTGGCTTTGTAAAGCACATTTTCGGACAGAGCAAAAATTTGTCCTCCAACAATAGCAGTACTCAAAATCTTAATCTCGGTGCCATTAGTCCCGATATAATATGTGTCGGCAACTTCATGCTTTTTGGTATTAACCACCATGATTCCGAAATTGCACGAAAAATAAGCGCGGTCTGGAGTAAATGCAATGTGATTTACGGTTTTGGCAATGCTCATTTGTTTGTTGTAGAGGTCGGACATATTGATAATGCCGCCAGTGCTCAGAAAATCAATATTCCCATTCATATACACTATTACAAGGCTTTTGCTGAAGGGGTCGTAATCAATGCTGGTAACATTTCCATCGTTCAAGCCATTTATTTTACTGTAATACTCTTTTAGTCCATCTTCTTTCTCAACCGAAAAAAGCGCTCCTTCGCTTATGGCAAAAACCTTGTTTTCAGTTTGAGCAATTTTTTGCACAGCATTGTAGGCAAAGTGAGTTCGCCATTTACCCATGGCAAGCTGCGCATTGGCTTGGATTAAAAAGCTGCAAATTAGTAAAAGTAAAATATAAGTTCGTTTCATTGCTTATCAGAATTTTTCTATTTAGTTTTAATACTAAATAACTCAATATTAGTAGAATTATTTTACAAGCCTCTTAAAAAATGGGCTAATTTTGAAACTGCCTGTGCTCTGTGGCTTATTTTGTTTTTTATATCCTCACCCAATTGTGCAAACGAGAGCGAAAAGCCATCCGGGATGAAAATCGGATCGTAACCAAAACCTGATTCGCCGAGAGGCTGCAAAGCAATAGAGCCACCCACGATACCTTCAAAATAAATGGGTTTTCCATTCAGAATGAGTGCTATAACGGTACGAAAACGAGCTTTGCGATTGTTCGTTTGAGCCGTTGCAAGCAATAACTTTTGCATATTTTTGTCCGCATTGTTCTCTTCACCTGCATAACGAGCCGAATATACACCGGGTGCTCCATGCAATGCTTCTACTTCTAAGCCCGTGTCGTCGGCAAAACAATTCACTTTATATTTGTCGAAAATATACGTTGCTTTGAGCAAAGCGTTTCCCTCCAAAGTATCGGCAGTTTCAGGTATTTCGTCGAAACAAGACATTTCGGATAAGCTTTTTACAGTAAAACGGGGAGTTAAAATAGCTCTTACCTCTTCCAATTTATGGTTGTTATTTGTTGCAAAAACCAACTGTTGCATATCTTTTTTTGTTGTTTTGAACGCAAAGATACGATATTTCGACAAAAAAAAAAGTCTTCATGCTTTTCAGTTTAAATTATTCCTATGCTTTTATTTTTTTCGTATCTTTGCCGCTCATAAAAAAAGTGTAACCTAAAAACCTTACCCAAAAGTTGTAAGCAATAAAAAACATTCTATAAAATTTTCAATTTATGGCAATTATTAAACCATTCAGAGGTATTCGTCCACCTCAACACTTAGTCGAAAAAGTAGCTTCGCGTCCATACGATGTTTTAAACTCTGATGAAGCTCGCCACGAAGCTGCTGGCAATCCGATGTCATTGTATCATATTATTAAGCCCGAAATTGATTTTGAAATAGGAACGGACGAACATGATGAAAAAGTTTATAACAAAGCATTCGAAAATTTTTCAAATTTCAAAGCTCAAGGATGGTTGCAACAAGATGAAAAAGAAAACTACTACGTATATGCACAAACCATGAGCGGTAAAACGCAATATGGTTTGGTAGTGTGTGCGCATGTGGACGATTATTTGAATCAAAACATTAAAAAACATGAACTTACGCGCCGCGATAAAGAGGAAGACCGTATGAAGCATGTGCGCGTAAATAATGCCAATATCGAACCAGTTTTCTTTGCTTATCCGCACAACGATGCTTTGGATGCCATTGTGGCAGAAACTATCAAATCGGAACCTGTTTACAATTTTGTGGCTCAGGGAGATGGCTTCGGACATCACTTTTGGCTCATCGACAACGAGCAAACGATAGCGACCATTACGGCAACTTTTGCGCAAATCCCATCCTTATACATTGCCGATGGACATCACCGTAGTGCTGCCGCAGCTTTGGTTGGCTACGAAAAACGCAAACAAAATCCAAACCATACCGGAAAGGAAGAATATAATTACTTTATGGCTGTTTGTTTTCCTGATAACCAATTGAATATCATTGACTACAACCGCGTAGTAAAAGATTTGAATGGCTACACTGACCAAGAGTTTTTGGCAAAAATTGGCGTGCATTTCGGTGTACAAAAAATGGGAACAGAAATTTA
The DNA here is from genome assembly GCA_001873635.1 of Porphyromonadaceae bacterium CG2_30_38_12. Lineage (GTDB taxonomy): Bacteria > Bacteroidota > Bacteroidia > Bacteroidales > Paludibacteraceae > Paludibacter. Next base: position 6,080 of record MNZK01000064.1, read on the forward strand.
CAAACCAAATAAATTGCACAATTTTTCGTTGTATCTGTCGGGCAGTTGGTATTCGCTCACTGCCAAAGCTGGAACTTACAACGATAACGATCCGATTGGCGTATTGGATGTAACCATTTCATCGAAGCTGATTTTGGATGAGGTGTTGGGAATAAAAGACTTGCGAAGTGATAAACGCATTGATTTTGTAGGAGGCATACGTGGATTAGCTGAATTGCAAAAACGTGTGGATAGTGGCGAAATGCGCGTAGCATTGGCATTGTATCCCGTTTCGATGAAGCAACTCATAAACATTGCCGATTCGGGCAATATCATGCCGCCCAAAACAACCTGGTTTGAACCAAAATTGCGCTCTGGGCTTGTTATTCACGAATTGGTTTGATTGAAACACGAATTAGTTTAATTCCTTATAAGTATGTACAAATATTTTATTTTCGCTTTTGTCCTTGTAACTTTTAGCATACTCATGCAAGCGTGTGGCAGCATGGCGCAACTAAAAAAAGCGGATAAAAAATTTGAAATGGGCGCATACAACACTGCCGGCAATTTATACAAACGAGCATACTCACGCACCTCGGGCAAAGAGAAAGCCTTACGTGCACGTATTTCATATAATATGGGTGAATGCAATCGGATACTTAATTTCCCAAACGCAGAAGCAAACTACGCAAATGCCATTCGCTATGAATATCCCGACTCTATTGTTTTACTTCGCTACGCCCAAGTGCTTCAGCGCAATGGAAAGTACAACGAGGCAATTCGCAATTATAAACTTTATTTGACCAAAGACAGTGGCAACGTGTTTGCTCAAAATGGATTGAAATGTGCCGATTTTGTTGCTTCAATGAAAAAACAACCAACGGCATATCTTGTAAAGCCATACGATTTGTTTAACGTGCGCCGGAATCATAATTTCAGTCCCTCTTATCAGAATACCGATGGCGATGTTTTGTTTTTCACCTCGGATAGAATGTTGAATAAAAAAGGACAACAAAAAAACACAGAGATTACCGGTTTACCCGCAAATGCTATTTATAGCAGTCGCAAAAATGCAGCCGGCAAATGGGAAAAACCCGCCCCTGTATTCACTGAAGTCAAAACGGTTGTTTCTGAGGATGGTGTAACTAATTTTTCGCCCGATGGCAATACGATGTACTTTACTCGCTCACGGCAGCAATTCAATTCTGATTCGGGCACCGAAATTTTTGTTTCGCAGCGTGCTGGAGGTGCCTGGAGCGATGCAAAAAAGCTCTCTATTTTTAAAGATAGTACCATCTCCGTTGCTCATCCAACAATTTCGCCCGATGGACAAACACTTGTTTTTGTGTCCGACAAAAAAGATGGCTTTGGTGCTAAAGACCTTTGGACAGCTCAAATCAGTGGTAGCGAATGCACTGCCATTCATAATATGGGACCGCAATTCAATACCGATGGCGATGAGATGTTTCCATCGTTCAGGTGGGATGGCAGCTTGTATTTTGCTTCCAATGGCTTGCCAGGGTTGGGCGGATTGGATATTTTTAAAGCAACCCCAACTAAAGGAGATGGCTGGCATATTGAAAATATGGGCATGCCAATTAATTCTAATTTCGACGATTTTGGGATATGTTTTGAAGGGAAAGCTGAAAAAGGATTTTTCTCGACCAATAGAAAAGAAGCTCGCGGATATGATATGATTTGGAGTTTTGAAATTCCTGTTTTTGAATACCTTGTGAAAGGAAAAGTGTTGGACGAGAAGAATAATCCGATACCCGATGCGTTAGTTCGATTGGTTAGCAACACAGGCATAAACACCAAAGTGCAAACAAAAAAAGACGGCTCATATCGGGTTAAAATTGATAAAGAATTGTCGTGCGTCATGCTTGCTACTGCTCGAGGTTATCTGAACAAAGGTGCCAGCATAAACTCCTTGGGAGCTACAAAAAGCAAAACAATTATCCAGAATTTTTCATTACAAACCATTTTCAAACCTATTCAGCTAGAGAATATTTTTTACGAATTTGGAAAATGGGACTTAACTCCAGCTTCGGAAGTTGGGCTTCAGGCATTGATAAAGGTATTGACCGACAATCCCAATATTACTATTGAGATAAGTGCACACACCGATTACATTGGTAATAATGAGGCGAATAAAACACTTTCGGCAAAACGAGCACAGGCTGTTGTAGATTATCTGATTCGTGCAGGTATTGCCTCGCAACGACTAAGCTCAGTAGGATATGGCGAAGAAAAACCTTATGTTGTGGATACTGCCACTGCTGAGCAGTTCAGCTATTTAAAAGAAAACGATGTGCTAACCGAAGATAACATTCTGAAACTGACACCTGAGCAGCAAGAACAAGCTAACCAAATAAATCGTCGAACCGAGTTTAGAGTGTTAAAAACAAGCTATAAATAAACCCGCCATGCTTTTTACAAAGTAAAAGGCTAACTAATAGAAATATGAAACAGTATTTTGAATTGTTGCAACGTGTAGTGAGTGAGGGAGTTCACAAAGAAGATCGTACCGGAACCGGAACTGAGAGCGTATTTGGTCATCAAATGCGTTTTAATCTGGAAGATGGTTTTCCCTGTCTGACAACCAAAAAATTGCATTTAAAATCCATCATTCATGAGCTTTTGTGGTTTCTTCAGGGCGACACAAATGTGAAATATCTACAAGAAAACGGAGTTCGTATTTGGAACGAATGGGCAGACGACAATGGTGATTTAGGTCACATTTATGGCTACCAATGGCGTTCATGGCCCGATTATCAAGGGGGTTATATTGACCAAATTTCGGAAGTAATTCAAACGCTGAAAACAAATCCCGATTCGCGACGCATCATAGTAAGTGCCTGGAATGTCGCCGACATCCCTAACATGAAATTACCTCCCTGTCATGCTTTCTTTCAATTTTATGTTGCCGATGGTCGATTAAGTTTACAGCTCTATCAGCGCAGTGCCGATATATTTCTGGGTGTGCCTTTTAATATTGCATCGTATGCCTTACTATTGCTTATGGTGGCTCAGGTTACAGGTTTGCGTGCCGGCGATTTTGTTCATACCATGGGCGATGCGCACATTTATTCCAATCATTTCGAGCAAGTGAAACTTCAACTTTCGCGTGAATTCCGTCAGTTACCCGAAATGAAAATTAATCCGGATGTTAAAAACATTTTCGATTTTAAAATTACTGATTTTGAGTTGATTAATTATAATCCTCACCCAAATATTAAAGGCGATGTGGCTGTGTAATAAGAATTCATTTATTTATTGTACATTTGCCATCCTGTTTGCTTACGATTGAAAGTTAGTTTAAGTACTTAAAAACGAATGTAGTAAATTTAATCGTAAAATTAAAATCATGTCAAAAATCTCCATTGTAGCAGCTGTTGCAGATAATTACGCCATTGGCAAATCGAATAAATTGCCTTGGTACCTTCCCGCAGACTTAAAACATTTCAAGGAAATTACTATCGGTCACACCGTGTTGATGGGCAAGCGAACCTTCGAAAGTTTACCTAACGGACCATTGCCATATCGTAAAAATATAGTACTTACCTCCATGCTTTCCGATGGTGTTGAAGAAGGCTATTATGAGTCCGACTCCATTGAAGATGCCTTACAATTGTGCGAAAACGAATGCCACATTTTTATTATTGGCGGTGGTGCTGTGTATAAACAAACAATGGACATTGCCAATAGCTTGTATATTACGTGGGTTCATGCAGATTTTCAGGCTGATGCTTTTTTCCCAAGCATTGATTTTAATGTATGGAAAGAAACTGAAAGACAAGATTTTGAACCCGATGAGAAAAATCTTTTTGCATACTCGTTTGTAAAATACGAAAAAATTTAATTGGCGTTAACTCAAATCTTCCCTCCTACTTCTTCGCAGCTCACCGAGGCATCTATGCGCGAGTTGCAGGCATAGTGTTGGGTTTGTACATAGGTTTCTGCATTGCGTTTTTTGTCATTTTCATAATTTGCAAAAATGCAACACAAATAGGTTCGGGTACACAAAAAAGCAGCATGATAGACTATCCATTTTACTTAAATTCAACATGTAAATACAATTGAATTTTGATTCATCAGGAATTATTGTACACTATAACTTATTCACTTTGTAATTATCTCATACGTTTTTAGGCTAAAAAAAAATCATTAGTATGCATAGTACTTTTCAATTAAATACTATCGCAATAGTTTTTTTATTAGCATCTTTAGCCTCATTTCTTTTGATATTGGCATTTATTCTGCCCATGGCTACCGACTTGCTATTTATGTTCAGGCTATTACCTTAACATGAAATAGATTGGACACCCGTTGTGTTTACCCTGAGCGGCAATGTTCCTCAAAAGATGATTTCACTTGACCCAGTTCAGCATCCACTGCCGAAAAGTTAAAACTTATAATTAAATAGCTATTTTTCTCCTCGGTAGGTTTTTGCCCAATAAAGGTTTCCCCAAATAACTCTTGAAATTGATTAGCAGTGTTTACATCATAATAAGCTTTCATAGTATTCAACCACAGCAATTTACCAAACCTGCGTGGGCGAATCAAAAACAAAAAAGGAGGTGCAGTTTACACGGTTTTGATAAAACGTGTTTTATCCACATAATAATAGTTTTCTTTTATTATGCGTGCATAATCACTAATGCCGTAAAGTATTTTCTTAGCCATAATGAGTAGATTTTTAGAGCAAAGAGCAAAGAATAACGAGCAAAGACTTTATTAAAGACATTGAAAAAACTTATAATCTTTGTTCTTTTGTCTTTATTCTTTTGTCTTTGTCCTTTTGTCTTTGTCCTTTTTATCTTCTTGATTTGCAAAGATACAAATATTTTTGGTGCTCGAACAAAAAAAACAGGATAGCGTCTTTTCACTATCCTGTTAAGTCGTAATTTTATAAAATCGGTTATTCCATTTGTTTTTACATTATTAGAAAAAATAATCGTATTTTTGAAGCAAATTTTTATTAGGACAGCATTCTTTAGTAAGTAGCATTTACACTAATTTTTATGAAGTTATTTTCAAAGTTTTGTGTCGTTTTATTCGCGTTTTTACTTTTGGTAATTGCTGCACAAGCTGCTACGGATAATAATATCGCTATTTCAATAGGTCATTTATTTTCCATTTTTTTTGTGGTGGTTTTTATTATTTCTTTAATAGCTTACCTGTTTTATAAGAACACACAAAAACTTAAGGCAGAAATAAAATCGCGACAACTTACTGAAAATGAATTGCGAAGCAGTGAATCGCGATTCAGAGAAATGGCTAACCTTATGCCGCAAATTGTTTTTGAAATGGATACTAATGGAAATCTACGCTATGTAAACCAACACGCCCATAAATTGCTGGGATACGAATCGAATGAAATAATACTAGGGCAAAATTCCTTGCAATATCATATTCCTTCGGAGCGAGAACGAATAATTGAAGGTATTAAAAGAACTATGCGTGGGGATTCTATTAACAATGCAGAATATAATATGCTACGCAAAGATGGTAGCACATTTACGGCATTAATTTATACCAGCACCATACTACAAAATGGAATACCTGTAGGAATTAGAGGAATGATCGTTGATGTGGATAGTTTGAAAAAAACGCAGGAAATGCTTCGTAAAAGTGAAGCAAATCTTGCCGAAGCACAGCAGATTGCTTCGGTAGGTAGTTGGGAGCTCGATTTGCAGCATAATGTGTTAAGTTGCACCAATGAACTGTATCATGTGTTTGGTATAAATGCAGCTACTTTCGATGGTCAGCTAAGTTCCCTTCTTACTAATATACACCCCGGTGATGTAGCGGTATTTCAAGATAGTATTATAAATAGAAAACCATTTTCGGCAGAATTTAGAATTTTGGAAAATAATACCGATGTGCGAACTGTATTTGCAACCATTAAAATTGAAACCAATGCGGCTGATATTCCGCTGAAAATTATTGGTGTTGCACAGGATATTACAAAACTAAAGCAGGCCGAGAAAGAAAAAAACGATTTGGAACAAATGCACAAGTTTTTGCAGTTTACCGATAAAGCAATAGAGCAAGAGCGTTTGTTAATTTCGCGCGAATTGCATGATGATTTAGGACAAGCGCTTACAGCAGTTAAAATGGATTTGGAAATTATTAAACAAAATTTACCCATAAATTTACTTTCACCTATCAATCAAATTGTGACCAATGTGGTTGAAACAATTAAAACTGTGCAGCGTATAACAGCCCAATTGCGACCGGACATACTCGATGAGTTGGGATTGGAAGCTGCTATGGAATGGTACTGTACCGAATTTGCTCGCAGATACAAGGTGAATGTATTATTGAAGATGGATAAAGATGTTGAATTATCACCTGCCACATCGCTCATTATTTTCAGGATACTGCAAGAGTCGCTCACAAATATTGCCCGTTATGCCGAGGCTACACATGTGCAGGTGCGACTGTATTATACCGACAACTTGGCACATTTTGTAGTTTATGATAATGGTATAGGTATAAAAGAAGCCGAGATAAATTCAATGAAATCGTATGGAATAATGGGCATGCGCGAAAGAGCCACTTCGCTGGGTGGTACATTTACAATTGCGGCAATAAAAACAGGTGGAACACAAATTAAAGCAGTAGTTCCTATTTAAATACAAAGTATCCCTTCCACCATCTACATATCCATCAGCATAAAAAATCCCATAAATCAGATTTGACATCTGTTTTATGGGGTTTTCAATTTAGTTGCTGATTGAATTATTTTTTGTTCAATTTCCAGTTATGCGGTAATAGCTCGTGGAGTTTTTGGATGTTGTGATCTTGGATACGGTTCAGTACATCGGTGAGCCATTCTTGTGGATTTACATTGTTGGCCATACAAGTACCCATGAGTGAGTAAATAATGGCAGTTCG
>MNZK01000003.1 GCA_001873635.1 Porphyromonadaceae bacterium CG2_30_38_12
TACCTTGGCAATACCTTTGATGCCACCTATGACAACAATACCCACCAAAAATGCAATGGCTATTCCAAGCCAAAGTTGGTAGCCTTCCAGCGCAGGAAAAGTAATAATAGATTGAGCTACCACTTGGTTTGACTGAAACATATTGCCAATGCCAAAAGCACCTATTGTGGCAAAAATAGCAAAAAGAATCGCCAGAATTTTTCCTGTTTTCTTAAATCCCTGCAAAGCCAAGCCCTCTTTCAAGTAATACATCGGACCGCCCGAAACCGTATTATCAGCATTCAATTTTCGATATTTTACGCCCAAGGTACACTCCGTAAATTTCGTAGTCATGCCCAAAAAACCAGCTACTATCAGCCAAAAAGTAGCGCCGGGACCTCCCATGCTAATGGCAACAGCCACCCCAGCAATGTTACCAAGCCCAACCGTAGATGCACATGCCGTGGCGATAGCCTGAAAATGGGAAATTTCGCCATCATGACCATCTGTGTCATATTTGCCCGACGCCAACTCGATAGCATGCCAAAAGCCCCTGAAATTTATAAAGCGAAAATAGATGCTAAAAAACACAGCACCAAACACTAACCAAACAACGATAAATGGAATCTTAACACCGGCATCAATGCCCATGGCAGCCACGGGGTCCCAAAACAGCACTTTATCTAAATAATAAATTACTGGTGTAAACAACCCATTCGCGCTGTCGCTAAAAGATGTTAAACTACTCATATTCTATATTTTATTTAATTATCCTAAAAAAAAATTCATACAAATTCTATTTTATTGAAACTTCTATATTGCTTACATACTCAGTAGCATTTTGGCAAGAATTTTTTCTTCGTTTTCCCAACATAAGCTTTCCGAAAGTTGCTTAAAATGGCTTTTATCCATAGGATTTTGAAGCATGGAAATGAGTATGGAAGCAAGATACTCAGGCTCGTAATGATGTATCAAAATGCCCGTTTGGTACGTTGCAACAATTTTTCGGATTTCCACGAAATCAGTTGCTAACACAGGAACTCCAGCATGCAGGTAGTCGAAAATTCGGTTTGGCAAAGCATATTGATAACTCAGCCCACAATCTTCGAGCAAGCACACTCCAACATTAGCCATAGGCGTATATTGGTTTAATTCTGAAGCCGATATTCGCCCTAAAAATAGAACTTTATTTTCTAATTTTGCAAGCCGTACGCTATTTTTCAATTCGGTTTCCATGTCGCCCGACCCAATAATTACAAACACAGCATTTGGCACATAAGGCATAGCCTGAATAATCCACTCAATGCCTCTTCCTTTATTCAACGCACCTTGGTATAAAATTATCTGATTAGACCCAACGTCCAAAGGAATAGGTTTTTGCACAGCGACATTTGTTTTTTTCAAACGCGGTATGTTACGTACCACCTGCATAGCAAGACCATATTTATTGCGATAATAGTTTGCAATAGAGTCGCATACCGTGTAAGCGTGGGTTAAGTGTGGAAACAAAAGTTGCTCTATTTTGACCCAAACTTTTTGCACAAACTTGCGATTGCTTAGCTCAGGCACTTCTGGGAAGAGTTCGTGTGCATCAAAAAGTAAGGTAGCGTTTTTGAGCTTAGCAGCCAGAAAACAAGCCACCAAGGTATCGGTATCGTTGGACAAAATGTATGACGACCGATGCAAAAGCAAATAGAAAAAAAGGCGAACATTATATTCGGCATAGAAAAAAACCGAACGGCGAAAAAACAATCCCATACGCACCGTACGAAAAGGGAAATTAACAGTTGGGCTTTCGGCTAATTGTCGTCCTATGAGCGTAACATTAAGATGCGAACGGTGAAAAAAACTTGCCACTTTCTGCACCCGTTGGTCAGTAGCTAAATCACTTGTTACGGCTATTAGGATTGTTTTTTTCATAGCCAATTATTTAGCAGATAAATACTTAATAACATCTACATACAATTCGCGATGGTAGGAGTTTGGTGTTTTTTCTAACAAATTGTTGTGCCACAAGAATACAATTTCGCCATGATAACGCTCCACACTATTAATGAGTTGCTCACAGTATTGATAGGCATCATGAGCATTCATATACATGTAGCGTTTGTCGCTCAGCGTACGATCCATAATAGTGAGCGCATGCAATTTCAAATCGTACAGCTTTTTGGTTTGCGGATTGATATAGCACACTGGTCGGCAAGTCCCTAATCGGAAACCAGCTATATCCGCATAACCAATACCAAAATCGTCCGTAATGCCAGCATCAATCATCAACATCATATCGTGCGGCTCCCGATAATTCACAAAATGATTCCGATTAAACCTGATGGCATGATGCATTAATTTTTCCAATTTTGTTTTTTCGGCATGTATGAGCGCAGGTTCAATGCCACATTCGTAACTGGCGTGCAAGCCTATGGTTATAGCCTTACGTTTGCAATAACGAATGAGATACTTAAAATCGGGATGTTGCAAATTTGGAAATGGTTTGTCTTCGGGATATCTGTGCCCGTATGTACGCACAAAAACAATGGTTTCAAAACGCTTGGCAGTAATCTTACTTTTCAAAAAATTATTCATTTTGAATAAAAACGGAAAGGTGTACCACGGATCATCTGTTACACGCCCCAGAAAGCTACGCATTGCTTTCTGACCTTCCTTAGGGCGCTTGATACCTCGCAGCAAACCACCCAACATACCCCTTATAGAACGAAAATGAGTGAGTTGATCCACATCGTGCGTCATATAAACTTTGCTTATTTGATGGGGCTCATCGGCAATATCCATTCCATACTCACGCATAGTAGCTCTGAGCTGTGTGCCCCATTCCTCCACAATAGGACGATCGATAAATCCTGCACGATAAGGCAATGATTCCTTACCCGGAAATCTACCGTGAACATCACGCAGCTCCTGGCGCACCATTTCCTCATAACGACTAATCAAAAAATAAGTACTTGCTACAATGTCTGCATGCACTACAAGGGTATTACCAATCATTTCGCAGTAGGGTTCGCCATAAAGTATAGGCACTTCCTCCCAAATTTTGAGAGGCAATTGAGGCAATGTTTCGGCTTTACCATAGCTATTTTCGTCGAAAAAACCAGCATCTTGAATCACTACATCGAAATTCTCGAAAAGCCGAAAATCAGCCGTGTAGCCAACGCGCACACCCGCACCACGTCGAAAATTAGCACCTAATAAAAAATCTATTATATATTCAACAGTCTGTTTCACAAGCAATTAATAAAGCAATTAATGAATACGTTTTTTTCTCTCGTGAGTTATAGTAACCACAATAGCAACTAAAACACCGAGTACCAAATCGTTTTTGGTAAATAAACCTCCCAAGGCACCGGCAATGGGATATTGATGCGAAACCAATTTTAATCCACTTGCTATTACAGCAAACACTATAAAAACTCCCAAACCAAATACTATGATTTTAAAATATGCATTCATTTTTTGTATTTTAAAAAAAAATGGGTTTCAAAGGTATGAAAAATAAATGAAATAGGTAGCTCTGCATTAACCTTTCAGTTCCATTTTCAAAAATCGTCCCGTTTCGCTGCCTGCATAGTTTGCTATCTCCAAAGGGTTGCCTTTACATACAATTTGACCTCCCGCAGCACCTCCTTCGGGACCAATATCAATAATGTAATCGGCAACTTTAATCACATCAATATTATGTTCAATCACAATCACCGTATTTCCTTTATCTACAAGCCTATTGAGAACACCAAGCAAAACACGTATATCTTCGAAATGAAGCCCAGTGGTGGGTTCATCTAAGATGTAAATTGTTTTTCCAGTATCTCTTTTGGAAAGTTCAGTAGCTAATTTCACTCGCTGACTTTCACCTCCCGACAGCGTTACACTGGACTGTCCTAACTTAATATATCCCAAACCAACATCTTGCAAAGTTTTGATTTTATTTAACACTGCAGGAATGTTTTCAAAAAACTCAACTGCCTGATTAATGGTCATATCGAGCACATCGGCAATGGATTTTCCTTTGAAACGGACTTCCAGCGTTTCCTTATTATAGCGTTTTCCACCACAGGTTTCGCATGGCACATATACATCGGGCAAAAAATTCATTTCTATGGTACGATAGCCATTACCACCGCAGGTTTCACATCGTCCTCCCGCCGTATTGAACGAGAATCTTCCGGGCTTGTAGCCTCGTATTTTGGCTTCGGGCAAGCTAACGAACACATTACGGATTTCGGAGAAAACCCCTGTGTATGTTGCCGGGTTGGAGCGTGGCGTGCGCCCAATGGGGGACTGATCGACCTCAACTACTTTATCCACATGCTCCAAACCCGTTACGGCATCGTAGGGAAGAGGGTCTTGCAGCGATCGGAAAAATTTTTGGCTCAATATGGGCTGCAAAGTTTCGTTGATTAAGGTAGATTTGCCACTTCCCGAAACACCCGTTACACAAATCATTTTACCTAACGGAAAGGATACATCTATGCCCTTCAAATTATTTCCGCGCGCGCCTTTCAGCGTTAAAAAGTTGCCGTTCCCTGCTCGGATATCTACGGGTATTTCGATACACTTAGTGCCATTCAGATAAGCAGATGTAAGTGTGTTGGCAGCAAGCATTTGGGCGGGTGTTCCGGCAAACACAACCTCACCTCCTAACCTCCCCGCATGAGGACCCATATCAATAACATAATCAGCCGCCAGCATCATGTCTTTGTCATGCTCCACCACAATCACTGAGTTTCCAGTATCGCGCAACTGCTTCAGGGAACGTATAAGCCGTTCGTTGTCGCGCTGATGCAAGCCAATGCTGGGCTCGTCCAAAATATAAAGCACATTCACCAATTGTGAACCAATTTGCGTAGCCAGCCGTATGCGCTGACTTTCGCCTCCCGAGAGCGATTTGGAACTACGGTCTAACGATAAATAGTTGAGTCCTACATCTAACAAAAACTGCAATCGTGTGCCTATTTCTTTCAAAATTTCGGCAGCAATAGTATTTTGTTTGGTGCTTAAATGCGGTGTTACGGTGCTAAGCCATTGTGCTAAGCTTGCTATATCCATGCCTGCAAGCTGCGCAATATTCTTATCGTGAATACGAAAATACAAAGATTCTTTGCGCAGTTTCGCACCTTCGCATACCGGACATTTTATCTCTTTGGAATACTGATTTGCCCACTTTTGCTCCGTTGCCGAAGCGGAATTATCGGCTTGTAATTCAATGTATTTTAAAATGCCATCATAGGTCAAAAAATAATTGGTGCCAATAGTTTGATTTTTAATATTCAAACGCTCTTCGGTGCCATTCATTATTTCGTCGATAGCCTCTTCAGGAATATCGGCAATAATGGTTTTTAATGTACAATCGTACTTTTCCAAAATGGCTTCTATTTGCCAGAAAATAGTCGTGCTCTTATACTTTCCAAGCGGTGCAATGCCTCCATTGTAAATGGTGAAACGGCTGTCGGGAATAATTTTTGCCGTATCAATTTCGTTCACATATCCCAGCCCTTTGCAGCGTGCACAAGCACCATGTGGCGAATTGAAAGAAAAATTATGCGGCGAAGGCTCGTTGTAGGAAATACCAGTAGTGGGGCACATCAACATTTTGCTAAAAAACCGTGGCGTATCAGTATCTTTTTGGAGCAACATCACAACACCACCACCCAATTGCATTGCGTTTTGTAGCGATTGCTTTAGCCGTTGGCGATCTTTGGCACTCAACTCTAATTTATCCACTACCACTTCAATGTCGTGAATTTTGTAACGATCCACTTTCATTCCATGAGTAATTTCACGTATTTCGCCATCAATGCGCACAGTCAAATATCCTTTTCGGCGAATCTGCTCAAAAAGTTCTTTATAATGCCCCTTTCGTCCACGTACAAGGGGTGCCAATAACAACGTTTTTTTTCCCTCGTAGGCACTTAATATTAAATCAACTATTTGCTCCTCGCTGTATTTCACCATTTTTTCACCCGTGATATAAGAGTAGGCAGTGCCTGCGCGTGCATAGAGCAATCGGAGAAAGTCGTATATTTCGGTAGTGGTTCCAACGGTTGAACGTGGATTTTTGTTGGTAGTTTTTTGCTCAATGGAAATCACCGGACTCAAACCTGTAATCTTATCTACATCAGGGCGTTCCATGGTGCCCAAAAAGCTACGTGCATAAGCCGAAAAAGTTTCTATATAACGTCGCTGCCCTTCGGCAAAAATAGTATCGAAAGCTAAGGACGATTTGCCGCTTCCACTCAAGCCGGTAATAACAGTAAGCGCATTGCGTGGTATTTTTACATCAATGTTTTTGAGATTGTGAACCCTTGCGCCCACCACTTCTACCTGCGCTGTTTCTGCTATGTGCTCTAATTCTGTTTGTTTCAAAATATATAGTTTCGTGAATAAAAAAAATACAACTTGCAAAGATACGAAAATCTAAACGAGCAATCAATGCAATAAGTTCAGCACCTTCAAAATTCTTTAACAAGTCGGTGTGCTACATACATCTCGAAAAGCAAATTTGAAAATACCATTGCCAAAACGATTGAAATTACCGAAAGAAATTGTATTTTTGCATACATTTTTATAAAAAGAATAGATTTATGGCTTCACAAGAAGATGTTTTTAAAAAATTGATTGCGCATTGCAAGGAATATGGTTTTGTATTTCCATCAAGTGAAATTTACGATGGTCTGGGTGCCGTTTACGACTACGGACAAAATGGTGTTGAACTCAAAAACAACATAAAAAAATACTGGTGGGATAGCATGGTGCTGCTCAACGAAAATGTGGTTGGATTGGATGCTGCCATATTTATGCACCCTACCACTTGGAAAGCTTCGGGACATGTGGACGCATTCAACGATCCTTTAATTGATAACAAAGATAGCAAAAAACGCTACCGCGCCGATGTATTAATCGAAGATTTATTAGCAAAATACGACGACAAAATAAACAAAGAAGTAGAAAAAGCTGCCAAACGTTTTGGCGCAAGCTTCGACGAAAGCGTGTTCAGAGCTACTAACGAACGCGTGCTCGAAAACCAAACAAAACGAAACGAAATACACTCCCGATTTGTGAAAGCCCTCAACGATAGCAATTTAGCTGAGCTCAAAGCAATCATAGAAGATTACGAAATTGTGTGCCCTATTAGTGGCACGCGTAACTGGACAGATGTACGGCAGTTCAACCTGATGTTTTCAACCGAAATGGGTTCCACAGCCGATGGTGCTCTCAAAATTTACTTACGCCCCGAAACGGCTCAAGGCATTTTTGTGAATTTCCTAAATGTTCAAAAAACAGGACGCATGAAAATTCCTTTTGGCATTTGCCAAATAGGAAAAGCATTCCGAAATGAAATTGTTGCACGCCAATTTATCTTCCGCATGCGCGAATTTGAACAAATGGAAATGCAATTCTTTGTTCGCCCCGGCGACGAAATGAAATGGTTTGAACATTGGAAAGCATTCCGCCTCAAATGGCACAAAGCACTCGGATTGGGCGACCACAAATACCGCTTCCACGACCACGACAAGCTGGCACATTATGCCAATGCTGCTACTGACATTGAGTTTGAAATGCCTTTTGGATTCAAAGAAGTAGAAGGCATTCACTCCCGAACCGATTTCGACTTGAGCAGCCACGAAAAATTTTCAGGCAAAAACATGAAGTATTTCGACCCTGAATTAAATCAATCCTATGTGCCCTACGTCATCGAAACTTCTATTGGGGTAGATCGCACATTCCTTTCCATCATGGCAGCTTCGTACAAAGAAGAAGTGCTCAATGGCGGCGACACGCGCATAGTGCTTGCACTGCCTCCGGTATTGGCTCCAGTAAAAGCATGTATTTTACCTTTGGTAAAAAAAGATGGATTGCCCGAAAAAGCACGTGAAATTATGACTGATTTAAAATTCGATTTCAAATGTAGCTACGACGAAAAAGACTCCATTGGCAAACGCTATCGACGCCAAGATGCCGTAGGAACACCTTTTTGTATAACCGTAGATCACGATACGCTGAACGACAACTGCGTTACCATTCGCCATCGCGACACCATGGATCAGGAACGTGTACCGGTTGCCGAACTGCATACCATTATAGGCAATGCAGTGAGCATGAAAAACCTTTTCAAAAAAATTTTGAACTAATAAAAATGGAAACTAAATAATGCGATTTTTCGACATTAGCTACATCGCATGCACACTATGGTCGTACCCGCTCAGTTACATCGAACTGGCGGGTACGCTTGTTGGTATAGTTGCCGTGTGGCTTGCCATAAAGCAAAAAAACATAACTTGGCTGCTCGGATTAATCAATGTGAGCTTGTTTTTTTTACTCTTTTACCAAGTGCGTTTATATGCCAACATGCTTTTGCAAGTATTCTTTTTCATCACAAACATTTACGGCTGGTATAGCTGGCATAAGCAAAACGAAACACATCAAAAACCCATCGTTTTAACTACCTACATGCGCTGGCGTTTGTCTGTTGGTATTGTTTTAACGAGCTTGCTCACTGGATATTGTGCACAACGCATACACATCTATCTGCCTCAAATTTTCGATAAACCAGCCTCACAGCCCTATCCCGATGCATTTATTGCCATTGCCAGTATGGTAGGTCAAATACTCCTCACACGCCGCATCACCGACAATTGGTATGTATGGATTGCAGTCAATTTTGTATCCACCATCGTGTTTTTCAAACAAGGTATCTACTTAGTAGCATTTGAATACCTCCTTTTCTTATTGCTCGCTCTGAAAGGCTCTTGGGATTGGCATCATTCTAAACAAACAAGCAAGTAGTCGTTTTTCAAAACTCCATACAGTAAGCTGTTGCAGCTTTAAGTGTATTTAATTCTATATTGTTGGTTTATTAATAGTTAACTTTCTTTCGATTTCAATTGTCGGCTCGCTTGGTGGCGGCTCCAAAAGTTATTTCCCGTTTTGTCCGAACTAATTTGCAGCAACAAAACATTTCTTAACTTGCTGCTAAAATTGTCCTAACATTGGGGAGTATCATATGATACACAAATCTTGTCATAGCTGTCCGAACAATTAGTTAAAGGTGCATTAACAAAACATCATTATACATATATTCAGCTACTTAGCTAATTATAATCTATCAAAAGCTGTTCAAAATCTTTTTCAGCTGTCCAATTTCCGAATAGATTATGTGGTGATTCTTGCTTCTTACGTGCCTTTCTGACCTCAATCTTAGTATTATTTATGATATATGACAGCCAATTGT
>MNZK01000010.1 GCA_001873635.1 Porphyromonadaceae bacterium CG2_30_38_12
AATTAATTTTCCCAATAATTTTTTTTGTTGGGAATTTTTTTTGCTTAAACGTGTTAATGAGGCTATATGATAGCTTGCTTTGTCATTAAATTTGAGTTGTAATATCTTTTGTCGCCAGTAACTTCTTCACCTAACCAATGTGGCTTTTCAAAAATGTCGTTTTCATGCTTGAGCTCTATTTCAGCTACAATTAAACCGGCATTTTCTCCCAGAAACTCATCCACTTCATACACAACTTCTCCGGCTTTTATTTCATAGCGATTTTTGTCAATCACATTCCGTTCACATAATTGCATCAGGTCATTGGCATCCGTAAGTTTAATCTCTTGCTCCCATTCGTAGCGACTCATGCCACTTTCCGAACTACGTCCTTTGATAGTTATGTAGGCTTTCGTATCTTTGATGCGAATGCGGACTGTTCTATCCGGATGTGTTGATAAATAGCCTTGTTGAATGTGATGTTTCTGAAATGCTTCGTTTTTGAAAGCATCTGAATTTACTAAAAATTTTCGTTCAATTTCTTGAGCCATAAGCCAAATGTTGTGTTGTTTTTGTTTTACAAATTAAAGCAAAACGATTTGAATATACAATGTTTTTGAAAAATAGTTTTGACTTTTAAGCGTTTAAAGTAGGTTGTGTTTTTTAAAACAAATTTTAGATGAATGAAATCAGATTTGTCTTGCTACGCGCCACAACGTGGCAATATATGCTATCCAAAGGCGTTGCCATTGGGCTATATTATAATTGGCTTACAGCCAAAAACGAAAAATTGTAGAGCGTCCTAAGCGCCTATACCGAAACAATTAAAGCTCTGGCTCACATATTTTTAAATCGTAAATATCGATTTTCGATATTTTTTTTCGTGAAAATGAATATTTTATGTCAATCCATTGCGGTAAATAAAATGCTAAAATTAAAAAACTTGATTGGTTGTGTGAACCATTACAGCGTTTTACGGGTTTGCACAAAGACTGCATTTTTATTCTAAATTTATCGAAAAACGATAAATAGATTTGGATGCTAGCTAAAATATTTGTTCCTTTGCTTCCTTTTTGAAAAACAATTCACATTTGATTAAACCAATTTATTAAAATTTTAAAAACATGAAAATTTTTAAATCTCTCATTATTAGTTTTTTACTTATAAGTTTTAGCTCTATTTTTGCACAACAAGCACCACCAGTTCCAATCGACCCAAAAGTTCGTTATGGTAAATTGGACAATGGCTTAACGTATTACATTCGTGCAAATAAATTGCCCAAGGAGCGTGCCGAGTTTTTTATTGCTCAAAATGTGGGAGCTATTCTCGAAAATGATGACCAAAATGGCTTGGCGCATTTTTTAGAGCACATGGCATTTAACGGTACGAAAAACTATCCTGGTAAAGGTATTATTAATTACTTGGAGTCGATAGGTGTAAAGTTTGGTACAAACATCAATGCGTACACATCGCTCGACGAAACTGTTTACAATTTATCAGACGTGCCCACTTACCGCGAAACGATTATTGATAGTGCGCTACTTGTGTTGCACGATTGGTCAAGTTTTATTTCGTTGGAAGGAACGGAAATAGACTCGGAACGTGGCGTTATACGTGAAGAGTGGCGTACGGGTGCTGGTTCGGAACGCAGAATGTGGAAAGCCTCCAACAAGCTAAAATATCCGGGTTCGCAGTATGCCAAACGTGATGTGATTGGCGACACGGCGGTTATAAATAATTTTGCCCACCAAACCATTCGCAATTATTATAAAAAATGGTATCGCCCTGATTTGCAGGCTATTTTTATTGTGGGTGACGTGAATGTTGATCAAGTTGAAGCCAAAATCAAGACTTTATTTACCGACATTAAAGCCAAACCCAATGCAGGCGAACGCCCTATTTATGAAATTCAGAATAACACGGAACCCATAATCTCTATTGTGAAAGATGCTGAGGCTCGCATGACTCGTATCGAGCTCGAATACAAACAAAATATAATGCCCGCCGAAATGAAGCTCTCTATCAATGGCTATGCTGTTGGTGTGGTTAATCAGCTAATTTCGACAATGATGAGCAATCGTTTTCAGGAAATTGTTCAACAAGCTGATGCTCCTTTTGTAGGTGGCTATGCAGGTTATGGCAATCTTGTGAAATCAAAAGACGCTTTTCAGTTTTTGGCTGTACCCAAAGAAGGTAAAGAATTAGATGGTTTGAAAGCTCTTTTGTTGGAAGCTGAAAAGGTTAAACGCTTTGGCTTTACAAATTCTGAACTTGAACGTGCTAAAACAGATATGCTAAAAGGTATTGAAACGGCTTATAACGACCGTGAAAATCAAAAAAATAATGCCTTGGTGCGCGAATATGTGCGTAACTTTTTGGATAACGAAGTTATTCCGGGAATTGAGTGGGAGTTTCAAACCCTAAAAATGATGTTGCCAAGTTTAAATGCGGATGCGGTGAATCAACTTGCAAAACAATATGTTACGGATGATAACCTGATTGTTTCGTTCATGGCTCCCGAAAAAGAATCTGTTAAACTGCCTTCCAACGAAGAAATTCTTGCTGCGGTTGCCGATACAAAAAAAGCTGAGCTGCAAGCCAAAGCCGAAGAGAACATGAATAAACCATTGATAGAAAAAGCTCCAAAGGCTGGAAAAATTAAAAAAGTTGCGAAAAACGATCAGTATGGAACTACCGAATGGACACTGAACAACGGGATAAAAGTTATCATCAAACCTACAAAATTTAAAGAAGACGAAATTATGTTCACTGCTTTCAGTGAAGGAGGCCTGTCAAAAGTTCCTAACGTGGCTGATAAATTTTCGGCAGCTCTCTCGGCAAGTATTGTTGATAACAATGGTATTGCGAGCTACAACTCCATAGAGCTTGGTAAGATATTGACCGGAAAAATTGCCAATGTAAGTCCGTCTATAAGCACCTATGAAGAAGGCATGACAGGTAGCTCGTCGGTGAAAGATTTTGAAACAATGTGCCAATTGATTTATTTATACTTCACTGCGCCTCGTAAAGATGATAATTCGTTTCAATCCATGATAAATATGTATCGTGCGAGCATGGCAAATGCGAAGACTGACCCTCGAAAAGCATTTGGCGATTCGGTTAGTTTGATGCTATCCAACCATCATCCCCGAACCATCATTCTGGATGTAGAAGATTTGGATAAAATAAATCAGGATAGGGCATTAGCTATTTATAAAGAACGTTTTGCAGTGCCTGCTGATTTCATTTTTGTGTTTGTTGGAAACATCAACCCCGACAGTCTTTCTGTTCAAAAGTTTATTACAACCTATCTTGGTGGTCTGAAATCGGCTAAAGTTGTTGAAAAATATAATGATTTGGGTATTCGTAAACCTGTTGGCAAGGCTAACAATACTTTCCTGAAAACCATGCAAGTCAAAAAGGCATCCAATTTCATATTGTATAGTGGTGCAATGCCTTTCAACATGCAAAATCGTACCACCATGACCGCCATTGGCAGTGTGCTTACCATGCGCTATTTAGAAAGTATTCGCGAAAAAGAAGGTGGCTCTTATGGTGTAGGCGTGCGTGGAAATTTAAGCAACATTCCAGTAAACGAAGCATCGCTCCTGATGCAGTTCGATACCGATCCAGACAAACAAGAACGTTTGATGAAAATTATTTATGCCGAAGTGAACGAAATTATAGCAAACGGTCCCCGAAAAGAAGATTTGCAGAAGGTGAAAGAAAATATGCTTAAAAAATACAGTGAAGATGTTGAAAATAACAATTGGTGGCAAGCCAGCATCGTACGTTATTATCAAGATAAAATTGATGCTGTAAAAGATTACAAAGCATCGGTCGAAGCTTTAACTCCCGAATTAATTCAAACTACCTTGAAGTCGTTGGTTGAGAAAGGGAATGTGCTCGAAGTGGTTATGAAGCCTGAATAAAATTTATTTTATTTTTGTGGAAATAGTAGGTAGTTAACTAATACGACGAGGCTCATCAAAAATTTGATGAGCCTCGTTTTTTTACTTTACCGTTTTACACAAATAGTATTTGAAATCTATTATTTCCGTTCTATATCTTTCAAGTTTTCCAATTTCTTTTTAGCAAGAAAGCCGTAAATATCTTCTAAGTGCTCAGTAATACGTTGATTGCCAAATTCATAAACTTTTTTCACTAAGCCATCTAAGAAATCACGATCGTGGGACACTACAATCAGTGTTCCATCATACTCTACCAAAGCTTGTTTCAATATGTCCTTGGTTCGTATATCTAAATGGTTTGTAGGTTCATCCAATATCAACAGGTTTACCGGTTCGAGAAGCAATTTGAGCAGTGCCAAACGTGTTCGTTCGCCTCCCGACAATACTTTTACCTTTTTCAACGACTCATCGCCCCCAAACATAAATGCCCCCAATAAATCTTTAATCTTGGTACGTATATCGCCTACTGCTATGTCGTCGATGGTTTGATAAACTGTAAGGCTTTCGTCTAATAGAGAAGCTTGGTTTTGAGCAAAATAGCCAATCTTTACATTGTGTCCCAAGGTGAGTTTTCCCTCGTGCTCCAATTCACCCATGATGCATTTCACGAGCGTTGATTTACCTTCGCCGTTTTTGCCTACAAATGCAATTTTTTCGCCACGCTCAATCATCAGATTTGCTTGTTGAAAAACAGTTTTTTCACCGTAGCTTTTGCCCACCATATCGGCAGTAACGGGATAATTCCCAGAGCGAGGCGAGGGTGGAAAACGCAACCGTAGCCGTGAGGTATCCTCTTCATCTACTTCTACCATGACAAGCTTTTCGAGCATTTTTACACGCGATTGTACTTGTAATGTTTTGGAATAGGTGCCTTTGAAGCGTTCGATGAAATCGGTTGTGTCGGCAATCATTTTTTGCTGCTCGTCATATTGTTTTTGCTGCTGTTCGCGTCTTTCTTTGCGTAACTCCAAGTAGTGTGAGTATTTGGCTTTGTAGTCGTAAATTCTGCCCATTGTAACTTCAATGGTGCGCGTAGTTATGTTGTCCACAAAGGCGCGGTCATGCGAAATCACGACTACTGCTTTTGCCGAATTAACCAAAAAATCTTCGAGCCACTGTATCGATTCTATGTCCAAATGGTTGGTAGGCTCATCTAAGAGAATAATATCTGGGCGGCGAAGTAAAATCTTGGCTAATTCGATACGCATACGCCATCCGCCACTAAATTCGGAAGTGTTTCGCTCAAAATCAGAGCGTGAAAAACCCAATCCGAGGAGTGTTTTCTCAATGTCGGCATCGTAATTAATGGCTTCAATACTATAAAACTGTTCGCTCAGTGCCGTAACTTGTTCAATAAGTTCCATGTAGCTATCCGATTCGTAGTCTGTTCGCGTGCTAAGTTGTTCGTTCAGTGCTGCAATTTCGCTTTCCATTTCGTGTAGAGCAGAAAATGCTTGTGCTGCTTCTTCGAAAACAGTTCGCTTATCTTCGGTGAGCAAATGCTGTGGTAAATAAGCTACTACGGTTCCTTTTGGAAACGAAACTTTGCCACGGTTGGGTTCCCTTGCACCGGCAAGAATTTTGAGTAAGGTCGATTTCCCTGCACCATTTTTACCCATCAAGGCAATGCGATCTTTATCATTTATTACAAATGAAACATCTTGAAATAATGTCGTGCCACTAAATTCTACGGACAACGAATCGGCTGAGAGCATATTGTTTTATTGTTTTATAATTAAAAAAAAAACTTTCCGTTAGTTTTGTTGCTAACGGAAAGCATTTGCATGGAGTTATTATGTTTATTTTTAGAAGATAAATTTTGCAAATTTTGTTCCTGCCACCAGTAAATAAATGTTGTGGGGCTTGAGGTAATTTGTAATGTTCACTTTCAAATCGGTAGGTTGAATAATAGCTACTACTTGACCAACAGCGTTGTAGATATATAATTTGTCTTTCGTGTTTGCTAAAAAGACTAATACCTCTTGTGAGAAAAAATCGCGTTCTGCTCGCAATACGTTGGTTTTTGTAAAAGGCAGGGTAGTAACTTCCATGATGTTTGAATAGGCTGAAAGTATTTCGTAAACCTTCGTGCTATCGGCATAAAATGAAACGTCACTTGCCATTATTTTGTAATAATGTTTGCGTTCCGATACTAAATTGAAAGCCGTGTCGAAGGTGTTTTCTATCCATTTGTTTTTATACACATAGTGAATGGCTTCCGAAAATTCTACCTGAATGTCGTCGATAGCTACAATCCCTGTGTTAAGTAAATAGTTAATCCGAAAACGTTTGTAGTTATTGGCACTATCAAAGTTGTAATGTAAAGTTGAATCTAAGATGGCACTAATGGCAAAAGTGTCTATTTTCACCCAGTTTGTTTCGTTCCAAGCTTCAATTAACAAATTGGAATTAATGGCATTCAGATTTTTTACATAAAAATTCAGCCCTATTACCGTGGTTGGATATTCTTCCGTTTGAATAAAATCGTTGTTATTTTTAAATTGGATAGCAGGGATTTTTATGCCGCTATAACTGTCCGATGTTGTAGTTCCACTGGCGTTTATAATCCAATCAATGGGAGCTTCCAATCCCTTGTCGAATTCTTCTGTGTAGGTTGTCGTGCCTTCTGATTTGCTATAAAGAGTTAAATAATAGCCCTTAGCATTATTAACGCTGTTCCAGTTAGCTACAAAACTGCCATTGCGTACATCGGTTGCTGGTGCTGCTATGGGTGCTTCCAAAAACGTATTGCCACCCATAAATTTGAATGTAAGCAAGCTGTTGGCTTCTTGTATGGCTGTGATAGGTTTGTTCAGGTCAGTGCCGTCCCAGAGTGTTGGGTTGAAACTACCAGTCTTGAAAGCATTACCTGGGGTTGTGCTATTCCCACTCAAAGGTTGTAAATACACACGCATGTGGCTGCTTGCCGTTTGATAGGTTTCGGTGTAATTGTTTGGTGCATTGTCGTCCCAAGCACTTTTCAGGTAGTCGATATGCCATATTAAAAGTCCCGAAGCGGGTAGATAAGTATCAAATCCAACTTTTTGGCGGTTTTCAATAATGAAAAATTCGGGCGAAATAGGGGTAGCTCCTTTCAAATTATGATTTCCTGCTTGCGAAACTAAAACTGCTTTGTTGCTTGTAATCACCGATTCTAAGCTTACATTTTGAGGGGAGCGAATTTCGGTGGGCTTTAGCCAACCCAAAAAGAAACGGTCGTATGCTGAGTAAGTAGGAGGGGTGCGCCCAAAATTCAAATAGGCGCCACCATCCATAATGCTCCAATTGTTTAGAGTAACTTTATCTGCAGTAGTGTGGTAATAATCCACTAATCCGAGCACATGCCCAAACTCATGGCAAAAAGTACCGATACCACACATATTAGTGCCCGATGCTCCCCTAAGTTCCGAAGTGCATGCATAGTCAAATATTATTTTACCGTCATGTTTTGTATTGTAATTTGCTAAGCTCCAGCGGTGAGGCCACACGGTGTTTGCAGGTGCTCCTTCTGCTTCGTTGTGTCCGGCATAGTAAATAAATATATTGTCCACAAAACCGTCTTTATCCGTATCGTATTGTGCAAAATTTATACCCGCAGCATCGGCAGCTGCACAAGCATCTATTACCATTTGTTGTGTATGGCTATCTTCATCGCTGGAGTTGTTTTTGCCATAATAATCGAGGGTTTGGGGCAATGTGTAAGGTCCTGCTACATCAAATTGTGGCGTGAAAATGCCATTGGATGCCACCGTAAAATAATCTAACGCCGATCCAGTGCTGCCATTAGCTATGTAGCCTTCTTCGTTGAGCAAGTTGGTGAAAGCCGTTTTGGGTACGGGCGTAACATAACTCTTATCCGAAAAATTAACTAAAATAACCAAGGATTTGTTTTTCCCAGTAAGTGGATAGGTATGTTGCATAATCGGAGCTTGAGCATAACTTGCAATTTTAGCTGCTTTGCGGGTGTTGGCTGTTTGGCTTATTGGGTTGTTTTTTGTAAGGCTACTCAAGAATGACATTTCCTCTTGGCTACGAACATCTACTGGATGTACGCGTTGGCTACTCATTTTAATTTTGCCATTTGCTGATAGCGATGCATATCTGAAAAATCCGAGTGAGTCTTGGTGAATAAAATAACCATCGGGTGTGGTGTGATAATGAAAATGTTCGTCGCCATGCATTTGTACAATCAATTCAGAACCATCGGGTTGCAGTATTTTTACAGGATGTGGATAGGCGGGGACTGCATACATCGAGTTACACGTAACATTAATTACGATGACTAAAAAAAAGAAAATATAAAAGCGATTATTTGTTCGTTTTATCATGAATCTAATTTTATGTTATTATTTTTTTGAAAATAAAATAAACAGCTTACACTTAAAACAAAAAACCTACCAAATGGTTTCAACGAAAAGTTTCGTTTTTGAAAGCAACCATCGAAAATGCGGTAAAAGTAACCAATGTAATGACTTCTTGAATCAATTTGAGCTGCAACAATCTGAAAGGACCACCATTCGCTTTAAACCCGATTCTGTTAGCAGAAACCTGAAAAATAATACTCGAAAAATGCTACACCCCAACTTATTGCAATGATAGCAATGAATGGTAGCGACTCAAACCATTTAAATTCTTTCATTTTCAAATGTCCATACCAAGCTAAGGTCATAAACAGGTTCGAAATCACTAAAAGACTTATTGTGGCTATTATTTTCATTCTTTTGTTTTAAAATTTCGACACAAAAGTACAAAAAATATTGCTCATTTATCAAAAAGAAACTATCTTTGCACCGCTTTAGAGAAAAGATATGTTTGTTGGTTTACATTGTAACTAACAGATGCAGTCTGAAAAATTGCGAAAATAGCTCAGTTGATAGAGCACGACCTTGCCCCAAAAGGATGTACACGAAAACGACCTTGGCAAGTTCACGTTAAATAAGCGAATTTAATAAAAAACCAAAACAAATTGCGAAAATAGCTCAGTTGGTAGAGCACGACCTTGCCCCAAAAGGATGTACACGAAAACGACCTTGGCAAGTTCACGTTAAATAAGCGAAT
>MNZK01000048.1 GCA_001873635.1 Porphyromonadaceae bacterium CG2_30_38_12
TAATCGACCTCGTAAAAGACTTGGATACATCACACCAAACGAAAAATTTAAACAAATTATTAATCAGAATTCAGTTGCATTTGCAAGTTGAATTCAGCATCTGTTTTTCAATGACTCTATACAACAAATGGCAAAAATTGACTTGGAGGTAAATCCAACCTATAGAAGCAACTAATTTAGGCTAACTTATTAACAAATAAGGTAAGTTTCGATTTTAAGTTCGAAGCTTTGTTTTTGTGAATAATGTTGCGTTTTGCCAATTTATCTAACATAGAGCTAATTTTAGGAAGCATTTCTGCTGCGGCAGCTTTCTCTGTTGTTGAACGTAATTTACGAACGGCGTTACGTGCAGTTTTTGCATAATAACGATTGTGCAATTTACGTTTTTCTGTTTGACGTATTCTCTTGATAGAAGATTTGTGATTTGCCATCTCAAATATAATTTTTTAAAAATCTTTTTTGTTATTTTACTTAGTAGTCCATAGGGGAGTCGAACCCCTCTTTCCAGGATGAAAACCTGGCGTCCTAACCGATAGACGAATGGACCATGAAATGTTTTTTACGTTGCTTTTTAGCGTTGTAAATACTGCTTTCAATTGCGGCTGCAAATATACGGCTCTTTTTTTAATCTGCAAATAGTTTGTGTTATTTTTTTTGCACATTATATTCAATGAACTTATTGTTAGCTGTTTAATGCGTGTTATTGGTTCTTTTTTAAGGCTTTATATGCTATCTTCGGTCTCTTTCCGATTCTTTTTTTTCAGAATATAAGGTTTTAATACCTATTCGTCAATATGTCTTTAGACGACACAACGTTCAAATTCTATGAAAAATATTGTATCTTTGTGCCTCAATAAAATAATTTCAAGGGATGAATATTTCATATAATTGGCTTAAAAACTATATCAACGTGGACGTTGAAGCTGTCGAGTTAGCAAAAGCCTTAACCGCTATTGGGCTCGAAGTGGGTAGTGTTGATGAAGTTCAAACTATCAAAGGTGGCTTGGAAGGTTTAGTGGTGGGTGAAGTTTTAACTTGTGTTGTCCACGAAAATTCCGACCATTTACATGTAACAACGGTGAATGTGGGTGCTGATGCTCGGCTGCAGATTGTTTGTGGCGCTGCCAATGTGGCTGCCGGACAAAAAGTGATTGTGGCTACTGTGGGTACTGTGCTTTATGACGGTGATACCAATTTCACTATAAAACGGTCAAAAATTAGAGGGGTTGAATCGTTGGGAATGATTTGTGCCGAAGATGAAATTGGTATTGGCACCAGCCACGAGGGTATCATTGTGCTGCCTGTTGAGGCTGTGCCTGGCACACTTGCCAAAGACTATTACAAT
This sequence comes from Porphyromonadaceae bacterium CG2_30_38_12, assembly GCA_001873635.1. GTDB lineage: Bacteria > Bacteroidota > Bacteroidia > Bacteroidales > Paludibacteraceae > Paludibacter. Next base: position 1,346 of record MNZK01000048.1, read on the forward strand.
ATCAAGAGTGATTTTTTGATAGAAGTAGATATAACGCCTAATAGGGTAGATGCTGCTTCGCACCTTGGCGTGGCGCGCGATTTGGCTGCCTATTTTGCCCTGAAAAATTCAGATATCCATTTCGCAGCTCCATCAGTTGAAGCTTTTAAAATAGGCGACAACAGCTTGCAAATTCCTGTTTTGGTGTTCGATAATGAGGCTTGTCCACGTTACAGCGGAATTACTATTGCCAATGTACAGGTTGCCGAATCGCCCGATTGGTTGAAAAATGCACTTACAACTATAGGCGTTCGTCCTATCAATAATATAGTCGATGTAACCAATTATGTTTTACACGAATTGGGTCATCCCTTGCACGCATTCGATGCCGATAAAATTGCTGGTAAAGAAATTCAATTGAAATGTATGCCCGAGGGTACGCTTTTCAAAACCCTCGATGGTGTAGAGCGCAAATTGGCTGCTACCGATTTGATGATTTGCGATGCTGAAAAACCCATGTGTATGGCAGGCGTTTTTGGTGGTTTCCACTCGGGTGTTACGCTCAGTACAACCAACATTTTTATTGAAAGTGCATTTTTCAATCCTATTACCATTCGTAAAACTGCTCGCCGACATGCTTTGAATACGGATGCATCTTTTCGTTTTGAGCGTGGTTGCGACCCTTCCAATACCTTGTACGTTTTGAAACGCTGTGCGTTACTTATCCAAGAAATTGCCGGAGGCAGCATTTCAAGTGAAATTATCGATGTGTATCCAACACCCATAAATCCTTGTCAAGTAGCGGTTTCAGTTGATAAAATTAATAAACTGATAGGTAAAGAAATTGGTATAGAAAATATTCTGACCATACTCCATGCCTTGGAAATGAAAATTATTTCACATTCGGACGGCATATTGCTCTTGCAAATACCATTATATCGTGTTGATGTTCAGCGTGATGTTGATGTGATCGAAGATATTTTGCGCATTTATGGTTACAACAACATCGAAATTGGTGAAACCTTAGTGGCTACCTTGAGTTATACTAACAAACCCGACAGTCATAAATTACAAAATACCATTGCAGAACAACTTACAGCGCAAGGTTTTAACGAAATATTAAACAACTCGCTTACCAAGGAGGCATATTACAGCAAGCTTACAACGTATCCTGCCTCTAGCAATGTGCGAATAATCAATGCATTGAGTGCCGATTTGAACGTGATGCGACAGACTTTACTTTTTGGTGGATTGGAAAACATTGCTTACAACATCAATCGTCGAAATACCACTTTGAAGTTCTATGAATTTGGCAATTGCTATTATTACAACGCTCAGGATAAAAAAGAAAACGAGGTATTGGCTGCTTATTGCGAAGAATTTCATCTCGGCATTTGGCTCACCGGCAGCAAGTCGGCGCAGTCATGGGCAGTGGCTGAACAAAAAACTTCTGTTTATGAATTAAAAGGAATAGTCGAGAATATCCTTTTGCGCTTAGGTATTCAGCTACGTAAATTAGTTTTCGGTGAATCAACGGACGATTTATGGTCCGATGCGTTGGCTATTTACAATTCAAATGGTTCTAAATTGGGCGTTTTCGGTGTGCTTCAATCCGCTTTGCTTAACGAGTTCGACATTGACCAAACAGTTTTTTATGCCGACTTGAATTGGACCTTACTACTTGCAGCATGTAAAAATAGCAAAGTTCAATACGCAGAAATTTCAAAATTCCCTGAAGTAAAAAGAGATTTAGCTCTTCTGTTAGATAAAAATACGACATTTGGAGCTATAGAAAAAATAGCTTTTGATACAGAGCGTAAATTGTTAAAAAAAGTAACCTTATTCGACGTTTACGAAGGTAAAAACATTGAGGCAAGTAAAAAATCCTATGCTATAAGTTTTGTGCTTCAAGATGATTCAAAAACCTTGACAGATAATCAGATAGATGGAATAATGAATAAATTATTAGCAAACTTCGAAGCCAAGTTGGGAGCTAAATTAAGACAGTAAACAATGATAAATGACCTGAATGAGCTATCATTCGATACCCAAGTTTTACATACGCCCTATGCCAAGCCAGATGCTTACAACGCATTGAGTATGCCCATTTACAACACGGCTGCGTACGAGTTTGAAACAGCCGAAGCTATGGAAGCAGCTTTTACAGGGCGTTCTACGCATCACACTTATTCTCGAATAACGAACCCTACGGTTCAGTATTTTGAAGATCGAGTATGTCAAATCACTGGTGCTTTGAGCGTTACTGCCCTCAATTCGGGCATGGCGGCTATTTCAAATGCGTTTTTTTGTTTGGCACAGCAGGGGAGTAATATTGTTACTTCCAAATATTTATTTGGCAATACCTATTCTTTTTTTGTTTCCACTATGGCGTCCTATGGTGTCGAAGTTCGCTTTTGCGACCTCACACAACCCACTTTAGTAGAACAGTTGATAGACGAAAATACCTGTGCTGTCTTTCTCGAAATTATAACAAATCCCCAGCTTATTGTGGCTGATATTGCTGCTTTATCGGCAATTTGTAAACTGAAAAACGTCCCTTTAGTTGCTGATACTACGGTCGTACCTTTTTGTGCTTTTAGGGCTAAAAACTTTGGGGTTGATATTGAACTTGTTTCGAGTACCAAATACATTTCGGGTGGTGCTACCAGTTTAGGTGGCTTAATTGTGGACTACGGCACATTCAATCCATTACAGTTACCCAAGCTCAAAGTATTGGCTCAATCTTTTGGAAATAAGGCTTTTATGGTTAAGTTGCGCAGCGAAATTCATCGCAATTTAGGAGCTTACATGACACCTCAGGTTGCTTACATGCAAACTTTAGGGCTCGAAACGATGTCAGTTCGCTACCAAAAAGCAACACAAAATTGTCTTACTTTGGTACATCAACTCGCTGATGTTAAACAGATTCAAACTGTAAATTATCCAATATTAGCCCAAAATAAGTTTTTTGATGTGAGTGCCAACCAATTTGGACTTACTGCCGGTGCTATGTTTACTTTCAATTTAGATTCAAGACAAACTTGTTTTAGCTTTTTAAATAAATTGAAGCTCATTAAGCGAGCAACCAACCTTTTTGATAATAAAACATTAGCAATTCATCCGGCAAGCACAATTTATGGAAATTTTTCGGATGAGGTTCGTAATGCTATGCTTATTTCGCAGCAATCTATTCGTATTTCAGTTGGCTTGGAAGCAGTGGATGATTTATATCACGATATAATACAAGCACTTAACTAAATAATAAGCTGTATGTTCGAAAAGATAATCACTTATTTTTTTAATTACCGAGTTCGGCGAACTAGTGTAAAAACAACTCGTAACAAACGTTTTGTAAACTACAAGCATGCGCGAAGTATTATGGTTATTTTCGAGAGTGATTACATGGAGAGAAATGCTGAAATTAAATCACTTATACTGTCGATGGTGGCTGATGGAAAACGTGTTATGGCTTGGGGATATGTGGTGAAGAAAGAAATTACGACAGCTATTTTGCCTGATTTCAGAATAATTCATCAAAAAGATACGGATATTCTCAAAAGACCTTTGCAATCTTTCTTACGCGAACTCGAAGACATTGAGTTCGATTTGCTGCTCGATTTGACGGTAAGTGAAACAAAGCCTCTGCAATATTTAGCTTTGTATGCCAATGCATCTTGCAAAGTGGCTGTTCATAATATACCTGCCATGTACGATTTGATAGTAGATATTAGCCGTCTGCAACAATCAAATCGGGAAAATGAAATTGAAACGAATGCTATTCAAGTATATGAAAATATAATTTTTTACCTGAAAAGCATACAATCTAACGATTAATAGAGTACTTTTGCAACGAATTTGTACACAAAGCCAATGATTAATAACAAACTAAAAGGAATGGGTGTAGCGCTGATTACACCCTTTAAAACAGACGAAACAATAGATTTTGATGCATTAGCACGCTTAGTTGAATTTCAAATTAAAAACGGAACTGATTATCTCGTTATTCTTGGTACTACTGCCGAAACACCTACATTGACTGAAAGCGAACAAAATGAAATTACAGGTTTTGTGGTTGATTGTGTTGCTGGTCGATTACCCTTGGTTTTGGGCGTGGGGGGGAATAGCACCAAAGCAGTTGTGAATAAATTAGCGAACCTCAATTGTTTGGGTATTGATGCTATTCTTTCGGTTACTCCTTATTATAACAAGCCTTCGCAAGAAGGTCTTTTTCAACATTATGCAGCCATAGCAAAGGTATCACCACTGCCCATCATTTTATATAACGTGCCGGGACGAACAGGCGTAAACATGCTCCCCGAAACCACATTGCGCCTTGCTAATGCATTTCCATCTATTTGTGCTATTAAAGAAGCATCGGGCAATTTCAATCAAATTGACGAAATTATTAAAAATAAACCGACTGATTTTTTGGTCATTTCTGGCGATGATGGCATTACCTTTCCACTCATTACCTTAGGAGCAGTTGGCGTTATATCCGTTATAGGCAATGCTTTTCCACGTGAATTTAGTCGTATGGTGCGTTTGGCTCTCGAAGGCGATTTTGCCAATGCTTTGCAAATTCATCACCGTTTCACCGAGCTTATTGCCCTACTTTTTGTCGAAGGCAATCCGGCAGGTGTTAAAAGTATGTTAGCTTTGATGGGCTATATCGAAAATAAATTAAGATTACCATTGGTTCCAAATACAATAAATACCTACGAAAAAATCAAATTCGTGCTCAATCAGTTGAATTAATAGCTCAATTTTTTGAATTACTACAACTATTTTTGACTGTTAGTTATTATTTGAATAGAAATTAACTTTAAGTATGTTAATTTTATTAACAACATCTGTTGAAATAAATTCATAATTTATTTCAACGTTTTGAAATTCAATGTTTTAATTCCTATAAGAAAAATAATTTCAAAATAAATGTTTCAACTATATATAATATCAAATATTGTTGTAATTTTGCATCGATTTTGAATTACAAAACATGTTTAATAATTAAAGTTAAAAACGAAATGAAAAAAGTGATTTTATTTTTTGCTGTAGCTATGGCTATTGCTTCTTGTGCTCCTAAAGCTGCTGAAGAAGCTCCTGCAACTGATTCTTTAGCTGTTGATACCGTTGCTGTTGTTGATACAGTAGCTGCTGATACAACTGCTGTTGACACAACTGTTGCTGCACAATAATAAGCTTTGGCTTACATGCAAATTCTTATTTAAAAGTCCGTTAATATTAACGGACTTTTTTTTGTACTTTTGTCATCCAAAACAACCAAAATATTATGGCTTTACGTATTGCTGTACAGGCAAAGGGTCGTTTATACGACGAAACGATGTCATTGCTCACCGAGGCTGGCATCAAATTAGAATCGGGCAAGAGATTACTTTTACTTCCTGCTCGCAATTTTCCTCTCGAGGTTTTGTTTTTGCGCGATGATGACATTCCGCAATCTGTTGCCGACGGCGTTTCGGATATTGGCATTGTAGGCGAAAATGAATTTGTAGAAAAACGTAAAAATGCCCTAATTACCAAACGCTTAGGATTTAGTAAATGCCGTTTATCATTGGCTATACCTAAAGAAATTGAATATGAGGGGATTACCTGGTTTAATGACAAGGTGATTGCAACCTCTTATCCCGAAATTCTGCGTGACTTTTTAAAGGAAAAGCAAGTGAATGCCGATATTCATGTGATTACCGGGTCGGTGGAAATTGCGCCTGGCATTGGACTTTCGGATGCTATTTTCGACATTGTGAGTTCTGGTAGCACCTTAGTGTCCAATCACCTCAAAGAAGTGGAAGTGCTCATGCGTTCTGAAGCATTATTAATACAGCATCCGAACTTATCCGACGACAAGAACGAGATACTCAAGGAGTTACTTTTTCGTATAGAAGCAGTTCAGTTAGCAGAAGATAAAAAATATGTTCTGATGAATGTTCCCACTCAAAATTTGGAACAAATTGTGAATGTATTGCCCGGAATGAAAAGTCCGACCATCATGCCATTAGCCAAAGACGGCTGGAATTCGCTTCATGCTGTGATAGCCGAAAAACAATTCTGGGATATTATTGGAAAATTGAAATCATTGGGAGCAGAAGGCATTTTGGTATTACCAATTGAGAAGATGATTCTGTAAATAAGCTTAATCTTAAATGTATGGCGATGGCTTGTGCAGCGAAAAATAATTTACACTTTAACCTTTGCATAGACAATGGAAATTCGTGTGCTAAAGTAGCTGTTTTTCAGTCTGATACTATCGTTTTTCAACAAGAATATGATGCTTTATCTGTAAATAACATTCGTGACATACTTTCTCAATATACTATCAAAACATGCATTTATTGCAATGTGGGTATTGTAGAAGTAGATTTAGAATTTTTTTTGAAGACAACATTTCAATGTGTTATATTTTTGGATGAGCATACGCCAATTCCGATTACTAATAATTACTTGGAACCTCAACGTTTAGGTAAGGATAGATTAGCTGCTGTGGTGGCAGCATCGTATTTAAAAAAACAAACGGATATTTTGGTCATTGATGCTGGTACGGCTATTACTTACGATTTCATTGATGCCCATGCCCACTATCACGGTGGAAACATTGCTCCCGGACTTGCTTTGCGTTTTAAATCATTGCACAACTACACGCAGCATTTACCCTTGGTTCATGCAAGCGAAAGCTTTGATTTGTTGGGAAATACAACCCAACAAGCTATTTTATCGGGTGTCATGCAGGGTGTATTGTTCGAGATAGAGGGTTACATTGTAAATCTAAAGATTAAATATCCTCAACTTTCTGTTTTTTTAACAGGCGGAAACGCTTTTTACTTTTTATCGAGGCTAAAAAGTCCCATCTTTGCACAAAAAAATTTGGTACTAATAGGGCTGAACCGAATACTTCAATTCAATGTTAAAAATTAAAACACTCTCACTGCTTATTTTTACAGTATTTTTTTGTAGAATGCTTGATGCACAGAATAATACAAATTCTCCCTATACCATGTATGGCTATGGAGATGTCAGCGATAATGTGAGCGGCGATCAACGTGCCATGGGTGGCGTTGCCATTGCATCGCATGCGAAAACTTCCATTAACACAATAAATCCTGCCTCTTATAGCGCGGTGGATACAATGACTTTTATGCTCGATTTGGGCGTGTCGGCTTTGACATCGAAACTGAGCACCAATACACTTGGCAATTATAAATTTAATTCCAACTTGGAATATGTAACCATGCAATTCCCATTATGGAAAAATACGGGTTTTAGTGTGGGGGTTTTGCCATTCTCTTTCACAGGCTACAATTATTCTGCTTCCGAAAATTTGCCTACATCATTGTTTCCCGATACGATTATTGCATCTCGTACTTTTTTTGGTCAGGGAGGTATTAATCAGGCATATATGGGTTTTTCAATCAAATTATTAAAACATCTTTCGTTGGGAGTAAACACATACTATATGTTTGGGAATAACCTAAATTCGCGCCAACTCACTTTTAGTTCAGCAGGATTTAACCCATCGTATCAAAAAGATTCCATCAAAGTGAACAGCTTTCGTTTTCGTTATGGTTTGCAATACACACAAACTTTTACAAACAAAAACGACCTAACCGTTGGCGCATACTATGAAATGAAATCACAGCTCCATGCCAATTTTTCGCAATCTACTGGTAGTATAATAAATATGCCAACACCCTATTCAGCAGTGTTTGAGCAATATGAAATGCCCCAAATGCTTGGAGTTGGCTTGAATTACATGCACAACAAGCAGCTAAGTTTTGGTTTGGATTATTCCATACAACAATGGAGTAAAGCTCTATTTAAAGGAGAATATGCTTTGACCGACCGAACGAAATTAGCATTGGGCGTTGAGTATATACCAAATTCACGTGCACGAAAATTGACCAATAAGCTAAGCTATCGGGCTGGTTTTCACATTTCTGATTCGTACTACACGATTAATGGTGTTTCGCAGCCAAAAAATTTTGGCATAGCTTTTGGTTTAGGAATGCCATTGCGTAACAGCAAATCGGTTGTAAATGCAACGATTGAATATGGAAAGATTGGTTCGGCAGCTACGCTTCGCGAAGATTATTTGAAATTTACATTAAACGCAGTAATTAATGAGAATTGGTTCTTCAAACGAAAATTATAATTTCAAAATAATAAATATTTTAATCAACACAATAAAATAATTTAGCTCAATATTTTTATGAAAACAAAAAACTTAATCATGATGGTGCTCAGTTTGGTATTGTTCACCAACTGTTTTGCACAAAAAGAGTCGAAAAAAGACAAGAAAGACAAAAAAACTGAAATGGCTAAAACAGTAGCACCACCAACCCCTCAAGTTGCCGAAGAGGCTCCTGTTACAACAGAGGAATGCTTAGTGAACATCAGTTTGTTCAATGAGTCAGCAAAAAACAAGCAATATGCTGATGCTTTAGCCCCTTGGAATGCTGCTTATACGGCTTGTCCGGGAGCCAACAAGGTGATTTACAGTCGAGGTCGCGAAATTGTGCAATGGGAATTGCAACAATCCAAAGACGATGCAAGCTACCAAAAAACCTTTAATAAACTGATGGCCATGTATGATAGCCGTGTTAAATATTTTGGGAATGACCCAAGATATCCTTCTGCTTGGATACTTGGTATTAAGGGCCTTGATTATATCCAATTTGCAAAATCTGATGAACTTAAAAAGCCTGCTTATGCTTGGTTGGAACAATCCATTGATGGTATGGGTGAAAATGTGGAATTAGATGTGCTTCGTCAATTTATGGTTGTATCTAATGGATTATTCAAAGCAGATGCCACACATGCTGAAAAATATATTAAAGATTTCATAAAAGTGGATGTCGTATTGGAAACAATAAGTGCTAATACAACACTAAAATCGAATGCTGGCGCCCAGCAATTGAAGCCAGCTCTGGAACAATTATTTGCCCAAAGTGGTGCTGCTGATTGCAACACTTTAGATAATTTATACAAAGATAAAGTAAGTGAAAGTTTAACAGATAAAGAAGCACTTTCAAACATTATAGGCTTATACAAAAATGTGAAGTGCGTAGAATCCGAAGTTTTCTTTGAAGCAGCTGTTGCGTTGCACAAAATTGAGCCCACCGAATCTTCAGCAGCGGGATGTGCTGCTATGTCGTACAAAAAAGCTGAATTTTCAAACGCAATTAAGTTTTACGAAGAGGCAACCAAACTTGCTGCAAGCAACGAGGATAAAGCCGATTATCAATTCACTATTGCACAGATTTATTACAAAGAATTGGATAATTTTGTACGTGCTCGTGAGTTTGCTCGTAATTCCTTGGAATTTAAACCAAATAATGGGAAAGCGTATTTGTTAATTGGTAGCATGTATGCTAAATCTCGTAGTGTTTTTGATGACCCTGTGCTTGCTAAAACCGTTTACTGGGTAGCAGTAGATAAATTTCAAAAAGCCAAACAAGTAGATCCGAGTGTGGCAGAAGATGCTAACTCATTAATCCGCACATACAGTGCCTATTTTCCATCAAAAGATGATATTTTCTTTCAACCACAGCTCAAAGCCGGTAGTTCGTTTACAGTAGGTGGCTGGATAGGTGAAAACACAACGTGCAGATAATTGTTTTTATTTGACATTTTAAAATAATTTTATGCCTTCTTTTGTGCCAAAATTTTTGATAACAATCGCTACTATGGCGATTGTTATTTTATTTGAATTTTCTTGCTCGCCCAAAAGTGAAGTAGAGAAAATTGCTGCAATAAAAGACAGAACTACCATCCCAAAGCTTCATGCTACTGAAATAACAACGGTAATTTCTGATTCAGGAGTTACACGGTATCGAATTTCGGCTCCACAATGGGATGTGTTCGACAAGGCTTCGCAACCCTATTGGGAGTTTCCGCTGGGAGTGCACTTCGAGCGCTTCGACGAAAACCTAAAAGTTGATGCTAATATTCATAGTAAATATGCTCGTTATTTGGAATATGATAAATTGTGGGAGTTGAAAGGAAATGTACGTATGACCAACATCCAGGGCGAGCTCTTCGAGACGGAACATTTATTTTGGAATCAGAATTTTGAAAAAATATATTCGGATACCGTTGTGAAAATTACTCAAAAAACGCACATCATATACGCTCTTGGCTTCGAGTCCAATCAGCAAATGACAAAATATCTTTTTAAATCGACAACGGGGATTTTCCCTGTGGAGGAAAAAGAATAAATACTAAATAACCATCATGGAAGAACAAGAAAATCAACTCAATATTGAATTATCGGCTGAAATTGCCGAAGGAATTTATTCAAACCTTGCCATTATCTCACATTCGAGCTCTGAGTTTGTGGTCGATTTTGTACGTATCATGCCAGGTACTCCAAAAGCCAATGTGAAATCGCGCATTATTTTAACACCCGAACACGCCAAACGATTGTTGTTTGCTTTGCAAGATAATATAGCTAAATTTGAATCGCAACAGGGCAAAATTACTATTGCTGACAATCCTTTTGTTCCGCCTATGCCCATGGGATTTGGTGGCGGTGAAGCTTAAGGAATTATTTTGTTGCAATGCTTAGTTTGCTTAGCAGTTTGATAACCTCCACCTTACTGTAATCGTATTGATAGAGACCATTTTCGGCAATCACCATCAAGGTATTTTCAAAATGAATGAGGTCATAAACTGCCATTTCTTTTTAGCTTCACTGGAATACCAAGATAATGTAACTCGAGTTGGGCATCTTTGTGAGTTATTTTTAATTTGTGTAGTTAATTTTATGCAGCCATGTTTAATTAGCAACTAACAAGCGTCAAAGCATCGTTTCGTTGGGACAACATTTAGCGATACCAAACATTCATCTGTCCAAATACAATTAATCAAGAATAAATTGGAATACTTTGTGACATATTTACTATAGATGACTTTATTTTCAATAACTTACCTTCAAATAGAACTCAACACTTCGCCCTGGCCTATTGATTCGTCCCCAATCTAAATGCTCGAAATAGGCATTATTTAACAGGTTTGAAATGCCTAAACCCGCATTAAAACCTAACTTAGACAGGCTAAACCTATAACCACTCTTAACATTGAAAACAGCGTAAGCCGGTGTTGCTTGTTCGCCATAAGCTATGTTTATTCTGTTTTGTGCCAATGCCGTTTCACATTCTGCTTGCAACGATAAATTATTCTCTTCGTATTGAATTGCTACTACGTTTTTCAACGGTGGAATGAGTGGCATGGGGTTACTGTTATTAATTTCGCCCAGCGTAAACTTAGACAACAAGAACGCGGTAAGCGTTTTCAGTGGTGAATACAGCACCTGTAAATCGGCACTGTATAATTTTGCTTGCGAAACATTTGAATACACTCTGATTCCTTTGGCGTAAAAGTTCATGGCAGGAATTTGCGAGTTGGTAATTCCCATAATGTAATCGTTTATCGCACTAAATGATTGATTTAAATTTACTTTTATGTTGGGTTGTGTGAATTGTAAATCCAATCTGAAAAAGTTAGACTTTTCGGCTTTCAGGTAAGGATTGCCAATATAATCGTACCCATCGTAAGCATTAAAAAGATAGAATCCAAGTCGTTCACCAATGGTTGGCATACGTTCGGCATATCCGGTAGAAGCAATGAGCGAAATGCTATTTGAGAAACGGTATTGAGCTAACAAATTCAAACTTTTCACCCACTTGCTTTGTGTCTTTGCTAATGAATAGTTAAACACTGAAAATTGCTCCTGACCATATTTCGATTGTAAATTATCAATATTGAAATCTACTCTTCCGTTTGCAACTAAATTCAACTTATCAGATAAATACGTACTGTTCTCAGCAAACAAACCCGATACGTTTCGCAGCATAGCCGGCCATGTTTGCATATACATGGGTGCTTCGGGTGCAAATCTGGCATAGCGCATGTGCATGGTCATTTCGGCAATGGAATTGTTCGTATAATTGTCTGCTTTTAAGGTCAATTTATTTTTTTCGTTCCATAGTAAAATTAACTGCGCATAAGCTCCCAAGGTTGAACTTTTTCCGGGCATATCCATGCGCATATACACCGAGTCCGATTTTTCAAGCGGTTTGCTTTTCAACAAATACAAACTGTCTCGCTTGGAGTCGTCCATAATGTGAATTACCTGATTGTAATAGATTTTAGCCTTTAGTTCGGTGGTCGTTTTGCGTTGATATTCCACAGCAAAAAGCATGGCTTGTGCTAAACTGACATCCATGGGTAGTGCCGGATAGCCTACGTTATGGGCTAAATCGAACAATGCATCGGCTTTGAAACTGCTTATTTTATTTGCATTGTATTTTAATGCCGAATGAATATTGGTTTTCTCGAACTGCGTAAATGGTATGATTTGATTATTTCCGTCGGTATAATTTTCGTTTCTACGGTAAACGCCATCTATCAACCAGTCCCATTTTTTTTTGCCTAAGCCCAGTGTTACAAGCAAATTTTTTCCTTTCGAAATACTTTCGTAACCAAAGGCAATGGATGAAAAATGGGTTTTGGCACTATCTTTCTCGGGCTCGAGTAAGGTCATATCTACTGCCCCACCAATGTTGCAACCAGTCTGACAACTCCCCGTTCCTTGTTTTACACTAATTTTTTTAAGATTTGTAGGTTCGATATAGGAGGTTATCGGATCCATTTTGTCAGTACAAGCGCCAAACATTCGCATCCCATCAATCGTTACATTAAGTTGACCGCCCGAAAAACCATTTACCTGTGGTTCTAAAGCATAAGCTCCACGTTTTATCAACGACATGCCATCTAAGCGTGCAGTAATATTATCAAGCGTTGAAAATTGGTTTGTTCGGTAAAAATCAACAATGTCTTTGTTGTTTAATGGTAGCATTACCGAAACCAACACTTCCCGCAGATTGACGGAGTCAGAAATAGCAAGTTGCAATGCATTTTTTTGTGATGCAATTGGAATACTTACAACTAATGTTACGGTAAAAAGTATATTTTTCCACATACAAGTAGTTTTTATTAAGGGGGAAATGGCTCATTTCCACCTTTGATATTTAAAACGTTATTGTAAAAAATGTATTGTTGGAAATTGTATTTCCATCCTTTTGCACGGCTACGTTTACTTTCCATTCGCCTGTCATGGTGAAATTGACTTTCCCTTTGTAATGGCCATTGCCTACATGAACCGGATTCACATTATTGGGCGAACCATGCCCCATGCTTGGCATTTCGGGAGTAATTACAAATGTGTATGTTGAGTCGGCTGGCCAACTCATCATGCTTTCTTTGCGATGTAGCGTAAACTCAATGTCGTTCATACCGACGTTGGGCGCTAACGGCTCAACCATCGAAAGCACTAATTTTGAAGTATCGGCAGAAGTGGCTGTGAACACGCACATAACCGATGGAGTTGGATTATCTACGGTGATTGCAAAGCTTGCCGTTCCTTCTTTGTCGTATTTGTGGTTATGAACCATCACGTCCAGTGTCCAAGCTCCATCCGAGCTGGTTGGCATGATGAATGCCACTGCTCCAGGAAAAACACCATTGGTAGCTTCTTCTTTTGGATTCTCTACTGGACAAGCATGTTTCATGGCCATCATACCAGTTCCCATAGTCATTTCAGGCATAAAATGTATATGAGCATCTTTGATGGTGTCTGTCAAATTAAGCGAATCTAATAGCACAACTGTGATAGAGTTATAACCCATGAAAAGGTTTTTCTTGCCCCAAATTTCCACTTTTGCCGAAGCGCCAAATGCGTAACCTTCTTTAAGTTTGGTAAGCCCTGCCAATGGATTAATTGGAGTTATATCAGGTTCGTTTTTACAGGAAGCAAGAATTGCTATAAGAGCCAAAATAGAGCATGTTTTTGAAAATATTTTTTTCATTTTTTTTTCTGAATGTTTGTTTTTATTTGAATATGTAATACGTTAGAGAAGCATATTAGTAAGTTCTGTTTACTAACACGCAAAAGGTGCTTGCAAAAAAATACGCTTTGCAAGGCAACTTCGTGAAAAAAAAGAATATCCTAAAATTGTGGAGGTACAAAAATAGTTGAAATGTATCTGTTTTCGATACGTGTTTCGGGTTGAATTGTAACTTGATGAAGACTTAATTCTGAGGCTTTTGGAAGTAAAGTGCGCGATGGTACAAATTCTTTAGTTTCCTTTGACTGAGGTATTTTGCTTGAATTTTTTTCGCTCGTTGTTTCAGTTTCGCGTGTCGAGTTCACTTGTTGAAGTTGCTTTTCACGAAAGCATTTACCCTCGCAACAACTTTTTGGCTTATCCTTATTTACACAGAGATTTTTTGCAATATAGGGTTTGAAAATAGCATATTGTATATACGGAATTTCAAATCTGAAAGTATTGAATATCAGAATTAGTAATAATATGATGGCATATAATTTATACTTCATTCAAAAATATGATATTAATTTCGTACAAAAAAATAATGCAACAGTTCAAACAATGTAGGCGTTAGAATGTTCCGAGAATGAGTAAAATATTGAAATTTGCTTGGTAATTCATTGCAACATTTTTTACAAACAAAAAACTATCGTAACTTTGCATAAAACAAGAATAAAGAACAAATTTTCATTAAAAAATTATGCTTAAAGGAATATCACCACTTATTAGCCCCGACTTGTTGGGTGTTTTAGCACGCATGGGGCATGGCGACGAACTAATACTTGCCGATGCTCATTTTCCCGGCGAAAATTTTAATTCGCGTGTGTTACGTGCCGATGGTTTGCGCATTGCCGATTTGTTGGCAGCCATTTTGCCCTTATTCGAACTCGATGCTTACGTACCACATCCCTTAGCGATGATGGCAGTCGTTCTCGGCGACACATTAGATGCAACGGTAGAAGATTCGTATTTGAAAAGTATTCACATTACAAACCCCAATGTTCCTGCCATAGAGCGTATCGAACGTTTCGCATTTTACAACCGTGCCAAATCAGCTTTTGCCGTTGTGATGACTGGCGAAACCGCCAAGTACGGAAACATTATTCTGCGAAAAGGGGTTACGCCAATAATTTAGAAACACACTTCTTTTTCTATTTGACTGATGGAGATCATAGCGATAGTATTGATAAGATTGCTGCCCCGTATTCTCAGTGGCAATGCATTAACCAGTTGTGTGTGAGGACTTGTGCGCATGAACCCGAGCTGCAAGGGGTCGCACAAGCGTAGAGTAGGGTAAATTAATATGCGTTATCAACTAATGGCACAAATATCTTAGTAATATCTTTTGATGCAGATATTCGATGCTATGGATTTATTCCGTATAGGTAGCATACAGTATGCCAAGCTTATTTATTTTTAAGCTAAATTAATAAAATCAAGCTGCAAATATAATAATTCTATATAAATGGCACTTCTAAAATTGGTTCATAATTGTGGAATGAGGTATCAAATATGGCAATATTGTTAGTTAAACCAGTGCTAAAGTACTATAATAGAATAACTGCTACACTTTAGTTGTGAAGTTTTCATGTCATCATCAGCTCTTTCGCAAGAATCTTTGCTTGTTTCACGCGGTCGGACATACCAATTCCATCTCTTATACTGCCCGCTATAATAAGTCCGGGATATTTTTTTTCGATATTCGAAATACTCTTTAATCGGTCGTCGGTTTTTACATCATACTGTGCAATAGCATGTTGGTAGCGATGAATGCGCAGCAGGTCAGGTTCGGCATCCACTTTCATTAAAATTTTCAGCTCTGCCTTTACGAGCTTTTCAATTTCAGTATCGGGCAAGAGCAATAAATCCTTCCTTTTCGTACCACCCATAAACACCGAAAGCAAAGCACCGCCTTCGGGGGCGCGATATGGAAAAATAGCTGATGGGAAAAGCACACCAAGCACACTGCGTTTATCTTTCGACGAAATAAGCCCACCAAAAGCATCTAATTTTATTCCTGACCAATGATTGTAACCTACAGCGATTTGAATTACAGGAGAATAGGTCGTTTCGGCGAAGTGTTTCAAATCCGATGCATCCGCAAATGGAATTACATCTGCCAAAGCGTATCCTCCAATTGTAGTTATCACTTTAGATGCTAAAATTGATTTTACGTCATCCGAATTTTGTCTAAATTGGATACTGAAACCGCTTGCTGTTGGTTGTATGCTAAGGTCTTTACAGTTCGTTAGAATATTCGCATTACCAATCTGTTCGTGAAGTGTTTCCGTTAGTTTTTTTAAGCCATCTACCACCGAAAAAACTTGTCGCGTAACCTTTTTATGTTGTGCACGTTGAGGGTCAGTTTTTGCTTCTTTTTGTTTTGCGATAGTTCCACGAACAAAACCACCGTAATTTTGCTCCAATGCATATAACTTTGGAAGTGCATGACGGGTAATCAGTTGAGAAGGGTCGCCGGCATACACGCCCGATAGAAAGGGATCCACAGCATAATCTAAAAAGCTTTTGCCTAATCGGCGTACAACCAAATCGGCAACCGACTCGTTGGGAGTGCCACCAGCTTTACGAAAAAGCTCACCCAGAATCCGCAATTTATCTTTTAATGTGAATAGCGGCGTTCGCACCGCCGAAAGTAGTCCCGAAGGCAAAGCTTCCCATTTTGTTTTTTTCCAAATATAACGTTTGTTGGCGCCTTTTGCTGCTACCTGTAGCGAACATTGTTGCACCAAATCCTCGAAAAGTTCAACAATTTCCAATGAACTTAAAACACCCGTAGAGGGACCGGTTTCGTAGGTAAAACCTTTTTCGGTAACAGTATTGATAACTCCCCCGGTACGTTCATTTTTTTCCAAAATCAACACATTTTTTCCCCTTTTTCTGAGGTAAAATGCCAAAGTTAGCCCGGTTAAACCTGCCCCGATAATTACTATTTCTTTTTCAATATTTTCCATCTTCGATAAATTTAATGAACATATCGACTATTATTTCATCACTCATAGGTATTTCTATGCGGCAAATGTTTTTTATTCCGACTTCTTGCTGTGCAAATGGTACAATCTCGTAATCCTGGTCGTATTTTGTTTCTAAATTTTCGTTGATAAAGCTTAATGGAACCACAAGAATTTCATCTATCCCATTTGCTTTCAATTCAATAAGAAATTCCTTCGTGTAAGGTTTTGTCCAAGCTATGGGTCCTATTTTCGATTGAAAACTAACTCCGAAAGGCAAATTAAGTTGGCGGGCAATGAGTTGAGCCGACACTTTCAAATGCTCAACATACGGGTCACCACGTTTTAAAAAGGACTGTGGAATTGCATGTGAACTAAAAAGTAAAAAAGGAGCTTTGTAGCCTGTTGACGAAATTTTAGTTTTGATTTGACTCACCCAAAAATCTATAAAGTAATGATTGTCAAAATACTCCTCTTTCAACTTAAGGTGAACGTCAGGATATTCCGATTTTAGTTGCTCCATGTCAGCCTGCACGCTTCCGGTAGTCGATAAACTTGCTTGCGGGTACATCGAAATAATAAAAAAATCCTTTATCCCTTGTTTGTATAATGTTTTAATCTCTTCTTTTATAAATGGTTGCGAATAAGAATATACCGATCGGACGACATAGTCTTTATTCAATTTAGCTTGAAGGTCGTGGCTATATGTTGCCATAGATTTGAGCAAGGGCGAACCGCCAATTAATTCGTATTTTTTCCACGACGATTTGTAGCGCAAGGTGCTGATAAGACTCGAAACAAAGGCTCGCACTAATTTCGGAGCGTACAGTATCGCTTTGTCGTTGAACATACGTTTCAGAAAAACCCGCATGTCTTTTTCCGACGAGGGCGCCCCCATATTGGCTAATATTATTGCTTTCATGATTTTAAATCGTTGTAGAAAATTTATTTTTAGTAATTTCAAATTTTGGGTCAAAAGCAACGGCTACGTTACGCACTATCAGCATACCTTTGGGAGTAACATTCAAGTCGGTCTGCGTGAGTTCCACCAATCCATCTGCTACCAAATGAGCAATTTTGGCAGCATCAAACTTGGTTATTTTCATAAATTCCTCGTACGAATAGTTGTGTTGTTGAGCAATTTGTTCAAAGTTGATGGTGCCGTTACACATGAGTTGGTTGATAGTATCACGAATTAAAATCTCCTCGCCGGTAAGCACATAACCGCGTTCAACAGCCAATTGGTTTGATTCAATAGCCTGTATATAGTGGTCGATTTGTTTCAGATTTTGTGCAAAACTTCCATCTAACTGACTGATGCCCGATGCCCCAAAAGCATACACTTGTCCGGTAGTTTTTTTTGTGTTGTAGCCCTGAAAGTTACGGTGCAACATTTTATTGGTTTTGGCAATTGCCAAGTCATCATCTTGTCGTGCAAAATGGTCCATACCTATCACTTCATACCCATTTTCGGACAAAAGTTCAATGGCTGTAACTAACATTTTCAGTTTTTCTTCGGGAGTAGGAAATCGATGATGATCCATCAGCTTTTGCGCGGGATTGAACCAAGGGATATGTGCATACGAAAATGTGGCTATCCTATCAGGTTGAAGTGCAATGATTTGCTGAATATTTTCTCGGAACGATTCCACGCTTTGCAAAGGCAATCCATAAACTAAGTCTAAATTCAATCCTCTGAACTCTTTCTCTTTCATGTAGCGAAGCATCTGGGCCACATCATGTTTTGGTGGTAGTCGGTTGATAGCATTTAAAACCTCCAAATGAAAATCCTGAATGCCAAGACTAATGCGATTGAAGCCAATTTCGGCAAGGACATCTACATCCTCAAAATCGAGATATGCAGGGCTGCATTCCATGGCTATTTCGGCAAAATCGGCAAACTGAAATTCTGATTTTAGCACAGCCATTATATTCCGAATGTACTTTAAATCGATGGAATTAGGTGTGCCGCCGCCCCAGCTCACCTGAGTTACGAGTCGCTTTTTATCAATGTATTGAGCTACGTTTCGAATTTCTTTCACAACGCATGCCACATACTGATTGATTTTTTCGTCGCTTTGGTAAAGTGCTGTATTGCAGCCACAAAAATGACAGCGCTGCGTACAAAATGGTATGTGAATATATATGGAGATATTCTCGGTTTGTGAGTTGTTGGAGATTTTTATTTGTTCCACAAAATTCGCATTATCGAAGCCCGTGTAAAATGATGTTGCTGGCGGATAGCTTGTGTAGCGAGGCACAGGAAAGTTATATTTTTGAAAAAGTTTTTCTGAAATATTCATAATTTATTTTTTTTGTTTTAGTTCTTAATTTTCAACGATTTATTTCGCAAAGAGTACATTAAAATTAAGAACGTGAATAATGTAATTAACACTTCGAACGAAAACAAACCGCTATAACCGAACTCATGGGCTATTTTCCCACTGGCAGTGGCAACGAGCAAACTGCACAGATGCGTAATCACAATCTGAATTGTAAAATCGGTTCCTTCCCGTCCTTTTCGCACCGTATCCATTGCAAGGGTGTAAATTGCTACTGTTGAGAATCCGTAAGCGCTCCAAATTAAGCCAATTCCCATATACAATTGGGCAATAGAAGGAACTATTCCCGATAATATTTTGAAATAAATACTGGCAATCAATGTTAGAAATAAAAAAGTGAAAAGTGAAACTTTTCTGCTTACTTTTCGCATGAACAAAGCGCCCAAAAGCGTAGCTAAAGCAGCAGTAAGGGTGCCAAAAATGCCCGACATAAAGGCTATTTCTTTTACATTATATCCCAAATCGACTAAATAAGGTTTGAGCATGGTCATGATGCCTATAATGCCCGAATAATAAAATATCAAAACCGAAATTTGCTGCCACTGTCCTTGCTGTTTGAAAAATGATAGTATGTCTTTCATCGAAACACGCTCTTTTGTTTTATTATCGGCAGCAATTTCACTACCTGAAAAATACAACGGAACAACTGCCAGTAGGACAAACAAAGCGAGTAAAAATAACACTTTCGACCAACCAACATAATGATAGGCAACTAACAAAACGCCTGTTCCCAAAAAAGAACCAACAAAGCTTCCGCCCGATTGCATACTGTTTCCCAAACTCCGTTCACTGGATTTGAGTGATAAAATGGCATAAATATCAACTGCTATATCCTGCGTTCCAGAAACAATAAAAGCTACAATAACTAAAAAAATAATCAGCCCAAAATCACTTTGTAAGTTCAGAAAAGCAATGGAAAATATAACAAGGGCATAAAACAATTCTGAAATAAAAACCCAACGCTTTAACTCCTTGGTAGTACGCGCATTATTGTCAATAATTGGTGCCCACAAAAACTTAAAAATCCAAGGGAGCTTTACCAATTGCAGCAATCCAATGGCTTGCAGCGAGAAATTTTCCTGCCGCATAATGACTGGCACCACCGTTGAGAAAAAACTCATCGGTATAGATTGTGCTATGTACAGGCTGAACAAAAGTGGAAATTTATGCCAGTTTTTTTCGCTCATAACTTACAGATTGACAGCTAATTTAACACCAGCTTGGAATGGACGTCCTGTTTGAACATATTTTCGTCCAAGAGCCACAAAATAAAAAGAATCGTAGTCTGTATGACCTAAATTAGTGCCCCAAACACTAACATTTACATTTTTCCGAACAAAACTTATCCGTGCGTCTACAAGTCCATAATATTCCTGTTTATACGAATTTTTATCATCCCAATAAATTTCACCAGTTCCTTTGTACGATGCATGGAGTAGAATTCTATTTAGAATATGTGAATCTCTTATTTCAAATGCCTTGTTGGCTTGTAAAGCAAAAGTGTTTTTCGGAACATAAGGAATGTAATTCCCGCTATAATCGGTTGTTGCATTTAGTTTGTTGTCCAAAAAAGTAGCGTTTGTATAACCATAACTTGCCACAAAGCTAAACCCGGCAAAAGTTGCCGTGTTAGCACTTATTTCCAGACCTTTACTTTCTGAATGGCCTGCATTTTTGAGCATCGAACCTGTCCCACTTGGGGTTGTTTGGTAAATTTGCTGATTTTTCCAGTCGATATAAAACAACGAACTTTCGAGGAACAATCGATTGCCAAACAAGGATGTCTTTATTCCAATTTCATAATTCCAACTGTATTCTGGCTCAAAAGTAATATCTTCGGGACGTTCAAATGTAGAATTGAAACCACCTGTTTTGTAGCCGCGCGTTACGGCAGCATACATATTGGTGGATTTTAATTGGTAATTGATAGCCAATTTTGGTAATAACTGTATGGATGTCAGTGGATTATAAGTGGTATCGACTAAATGGGTAAGCGCCCCGCTTTTTGTTACATCGTACCGATAACTAAGTTTATCGTTTTCAGCATCCAACCTGATACCTGCTGTGGTAATGAAGTTACGAAAAGGAAAATTTTTTAACGTAGATTGATGGAAAAGTGCTCCTCCGCCAATGTTGTGATGGTAGGTTTTTACAGCTTCTGTTTTCTTTTTATAGGTATTTACATCCACATCGCTTTGTAATTGTTGAAAAAATCCATAAGCTCCAAAAAGCCAATTGTAATTTTTATTATTCCGCGAGTTCAGAAGCAGTTCTTGCGATACCATCTTTTGTTTCTGGTTTTGCACCACAAAATAGAGCGAATCTTTTGTAAAATCCTGGTCGATAGATTGTTTGTCGTTTAAGTATTGAAAGGCGGTTGTGGCAGTGAGTGCCATTTTTTCCCATTTATTTTTCACAACAAGTGCATCCGAAATCAAATTGCGCTCGTAACCACTGGGTTGATTATATGAAATTGGACTTACCACTCCGGTGCTAATATCAATCATAGCATAAGGATAACCACCTTGGTCGCTATGCTCAAAACTTAGAATATTTTCTATCGATAGGGTTTCATTCAATTGCCAACTAAGTCGGTTGCGCATGCCGTAAGAATTCAGATTATCGACTTTTTGTTTTAAAAAATCATTGTTGAAAAAGCCATCATTGTGTCGGTAATTTAGCGCTAACGAATAAGCAAACTTGTGGCTCGGTTTGGCATAATGCCCTACGCTCATTAAATAACTGCCGTAAGTAGCGGCTTGCACATTCAAATCCGTGCCCTGATATTCCCACGGTGATTTGGTGAGAATATTGACAATTCCCCCCATGGTGTTTCGTCCATATTGCGTTCCTTGCGGACCACGGAGCACTTCAATACGCTGAATATCAAAGAAGTCGAAATTAAAAGTAGCCTTCTCGAAATACGGCACATGATCGACGTACAAGCCAACCGATGGTGAATTGATACGCGAACCTATGCCGCGGATATAAATGGGAGAAGTTAACTTGGAACCATAATCGGGCATAAATAGATTAGCCACGGTTGAAGTTACATCCGTTAATGAGTTTATAGAAAGATTTTCAATTTGTTGTGAAGTCATAATCGAAACCGAAAGAGGTAATTGTTTCAGTTTTAAATTATCGCGTGAAGCCTGAACAACAATTTCGCTGAGTGAAACAGAATCTATTTTCTCGATGGGTTTGTTGTCTGCAAAAATTTGTTGAAAGGAAATTACTGCACATAGCAGTAGATAAGGAACATGAATTTTCATTTTGTGTCTGATAGAAGTAATTAATAAAAATGCGAAAACAATGACGTTTAACTAACTGCTTTTTTTTAACAGATAGTTATGTCGTTTCGATTTTCTTGAAAAATCTAATTAAAAAATATTCTCAGGCAAAAAATGGGGGAGGTCGTGAAAAAACAAGGTAAGCAATGGCTTTACTTGTGTCAGTAAATAGGGGTGGATAGGCAACGGTTTTACTTGTAAGCGGCTGCAATTGAACATATTCTTCGTGCGAAACAAGAGCCGTTTGCATGAAGGTTTTTGTGCTGTTAAAGGTAGTTGCCGCTAATTCGCTTTGTTGCTGTTCAACTTCAATCTGCTTGTAGTTTGCATCCTGATGCTTTTCTTTCATTTTCGCATAGCTCGGTGCCAACAAACACATCAAATAACTTATAAGCATAAGTATTTGAGGTATAAACGACGAAAATATTGCGTTGTCGAACATCATGGTTTGCAGAAAACAAGGGCGTTAATTTGAAAAAGAAAACGGATCAGAAAAAGGATTCAACAGGGAGGGCTATTTTTAAAATGCGCGCAAATGTACAATATTTTTTTTACAATGTATCACAAAAGTAATTTTCTTTCTGCTTTTTCAACCAAATGTGTCCTGATATTATAAAATTTTCAGAATAGTTTCTTTTTTGATTTTTCTTTGCATCATCGTTTTCTTTTGCTTTTATAAGTTGGCAGCCAGCCATTTACGCAAATATTCGGGTGAGAGCCCGCGTCTGCGTGCGTAATCAACAAACTGATTTTCGTCAATGCGCCCAATGTTAAAGTATTTGGAGCGAGGGTGTGCAAAATACAAGCCGCTCACGGAGGCGTTTGGAAACATGGCGCCATTTTCGGTTAGGGTTATGCCCGAAGCATTAAAATCGATTAATTTATCCAAGGAAAAAATGATAGATTGATCGGGCAATGACGGATATCCTACGGCAGGACGAATGCCCACATAATGTGTTTTGAATAGTTCCGGAATGACAAGTTTTTCATCAGCATTGTAAGCCCAAATCTCCGTGCGAACTTTGTAGTGAAGCCATTCGGCAGTAGCTTCTGCCAAGCGGTCGGCAAGAACTTTAATCAGAATTGAATGGTACATGTCGTCATCTTTTTCAAAATCCTCACAAAATTTTTCAGCGCCAATCACCGTGTTAGCAAAAACGCCCATATAATCTTCTTCGGGTTTAATGAAATCGGCTAAGGCATAGCAAAAACCATCCGAGGCGGGTATTTGTTGTCGCAAAGTGGGAATGCGTATTTTTTCATGCTGATAGTTAACCACAATATCTTCATCCTCGGAGTGAGCTGGATAAATGCCGACCATAGCGTTGATGGTTAGTATTTTTTCTGCCTGAAATCTGCGTAACATTTCCAGCGCATCTTGATATAGTTTCAGTGCTTCTTCTGCTTTTTCGCGCTCGGCAGGAACAAAGCTTTGTAGCCACTCTAGTTTGCAAGCGCCACAATCGCACACGGCTTTGTGTATGTCATCGTATTTACCGTTGAGTCGCCATGCCATAAAAAAGAAAGTCCAGTGTATAAAAGGAACAATTTGAGCAATATCGATGTCGTTGAGTTTGGTAATACCAATGTTTTTAGGCTGCATGTTTTTTTTCGTTTTATTTTCTAAACCCTTAGGAGGCAAAAAAGGTTCATTTATCCATGCAATAAATTTGGGTGGCGATGTATTAATTCATTGACCGTTTTCACTTGGAGCTTTCTTAAAATGCGAAATTGCATGACGCTCACCGCATTGGGGGTTTTGGATAATATCGTTGCAATTTGCTGAACATGAGCTTGTTGAAACATGAAATAGCATAAAAGTAATTCTTTGTTCGATAAATTCGGAAATTGGCTTTGAAAGCGTAGCTGTTCGTCCTTATTCAAAAAGTTTTTTAATGTGAATTTATTTGCTTCATTTTCCAAAACTTGAAGTATCTTGTTTTCTTTCATTTTGGCTTGAAGAAGTTCTTTACCCGCTTTGTTTAAATAAGGATTCAATGCATTCAATTCGGATAAGTAAATCGATGAAAGTTCTGATTTTAAAATGTTGTTGCTGGTTTGCAAATTCAAAAAAATAAAAACATAAAGCTCTTTTATATGCGACAGCACCGTAGCTTTTGCTATAAACGTTTTAACGACATTTTGTTTCACTTTCAGTGCAACGATTTCGGTTATTGTGTGGTTGTATTTGAGCATTTCATTCACCATTGTCTGAAATTTTTTAGCTTCTACAAATGAGTCTTCCAAGCTGTATTCATTGCTGATAGCTTTAAAAATATCCTTACATGTAGCATTGGTGGCTATTACTTGTCCTTTTTTATTAACCACTACCAGTGGGTCGGGATATACATCAAATAAGTAAGTATAGTTAATTTCAGAACTTGTCATAGTTTATTTTCAAAAACAAACAACCTGAAAACGACTTAATAAGGTTGCTTTCAGGCTGCTTTTTTGTTTTATTTTTGTTTAATTAGTAACCCCTAATTGCCTCAATGCCAGGTAAAATACGCCCTTCGATGGCTTCGAGCAATGCACCACCACCAGTAGAAACATAGGATACTTTGTCGGCAATGCCAAATTTATTAACACAAGCAACGGAATCGCCACCACCAACGAGTGAAAAAGCTCCGTTTTTGGTTGCTTCTACAATGGCATCGCCTACAGCGCA
Source organism: Porphyromonadaceae bacterium CG2_30_38_12 (assembly GCA_001873635.1). Taxonomy (GTDB): domain Bacteria; phylum Bacteroidota; class Bacteroidia; order Bacteroidales; family Paludibacteraceae; genus Paludibacter. The sequence continues at coordinate 26,495 of MNZK01000048.1, forward strand.
TGAACCGCTGGTGAAATTGTCAAATTCAAACACTCCGGTTGGACCATTCCACAAAATGGTTTTCGAGTTTTTAATCACTTCGGCAAATTTCTTTTCGGTGATAGGTCCGATGTCCAAACCTTGCCAGTTGTCAGGAATTTCGTTCACATTAACAAATTGCGTGTGAGCATCGTTGCTAAATGCATCGGCAATTTTAGCATCTTCGGCAAGTACGATTGCTACATTGTTCTTTTTAGCTTTATCCAGCAACTCCAATGCTAATTCTAATTTATCGTCTTCGCAAATGGAATTTCCAATTTTACCACCCAATGCTTTGGTAAATGTATACGTCATACCACCAGCAATAATTAAATTATCAACCTTAGTAAGCAAATTTTCGATGATTTCAATTTTCGATGATACCTTTGAGCCGCCCATGATGGCTGTAAAAGGACGTGCAGTATCTGTCATAACTTTCTGAACAGCAATAACTTCTTTTTCCATTAAATAGCCAAACATTTTATTGTTTTCGTCAAAATATTTTGCTATTAAAGCTGTGGAAGCGTGGGCGCGATGCGCAGTACCAAAGGCATCGTTCACGTAGCAAGTGGCATAGGAAGCCAATTTTGCGGTAAATGCTTTTTGACTTTCTTTGATCTCTTTTTTGGCAGCAGCTTTTTCTTCATCGGTTGCAAATTCGCCACGTGGTTTGCCTTCTTCTTCGGCGTAGAAACGTAAGTTTTCCAACAACAGTACTTCACCTGCCTTTAAGTTAGCTACCATAGTTGCTGCGTCTTCGCCAGCGCAATCGGGAGCAAACTGAACTACTGTGCCTAATAAATCGGCTACGTGTGGCAATATTGATTTCAAAGAATACTTCATGTCGGGGTTCTTTTTGGGACGTCCCATGTGTGAAGCAATGATTAAACTACCACCATCGGCAATAATTTTTTTCAGCGTTGGCAGAGCTGCACGGATACGCGTATCGTCCGTAATTTCTAAATTTTCGTTCAATGGAACATTAAAGTCAACACGAACAAATGCTTTTTGTCCGGCAAAATTGAAATTGTCAATCGTTTGCATACTTGTCATATATTTAGTAGTGAAAAATAATTTTTTGGGTCAATTGGTTTTGTGTTGGTATTTTACCTGGGCTAATTTTTCGTTAGCTTCTACAATTTTTTTCTTTAAATTTTCTTTGTAATCGGATAGCTTGGCTTGCAGTACCTTATCGCCTGTGGCGAGAATTTGAACAGCTAAGATGGCAGCGTTCAACGAAGCATCAATACCCACTGTTGCAACCGGAATGCCTGGAGGCATTTGTACGATAGCAAGCAGTGCATCCATCCCATCGAGCGATGCACTGATAGGAACGCCAATTACCGGAATAGTTGTCATAGATGCTATAACGCCTGGTAAATGTGCAGCCATTCCTGCTGCTGCAATGATAACTTCTATGCCATTTTTACGTGCATTTTTTGCAAAGCTTTCCACTGCTGCTGGCGTTCGGTGTGCCGAAAGCGCATTCATCTCAAACGGGATTTCAAATTCATTGAGCAAAGCCGCAGCCTTTTCCATGATAGGCAAATCGGATGTGCTTCCCATGATAATACTCACTCTGGGCTGCATATAGTTAGTTGTTTTTATTTTCGAGTTAGCCTAATAATTTTCCGTAAGCTTCTGCGTCCAAAAGAGAGCTAATTTGCGAGGCATCCTGAATTTTTATTTTTACAATCCAGCCAGCGCCATAAGGCTCATCGTTTACTAATTCAGGTTTGTCAGTCAATGCTTCGTTCAGTTCTAAGACTTCGCCTGTAACTGGTAAAAACAATTCAGAAACAGTTTTTACTGCCTCTACGGTGCCAAAAACTTGTTCAGCTTCCACAGTTTCACCCACAGTTTCTACTTCGATAAAGATAATTTCACCCAGTTCGCTTTGTGCAAAATCGGTGATACCTACATAGCCTACTTCGCCTTCCACACGTAACCATTCGTGGTCTTTGGTGTACTTTAAATTTGCTGGAATACTCATAATGAATTAATTTTTAAATTGTTATATGTTTTGTTTTTAAAATAAAATTGCTTTCGATAGGATAATGATCGGAGTCTTTTTGTTTGCCTATTCTGAAATTTTGTAATTGAAAGTAAGTTGAATCATACAAAATATAGTCTATCCGAAAACGGTAAATGGACAAGTTGAGTGTCCAGCCAAGTCCTAAGCCGCTTTCGGCAAATGCATCGTTAAGTTTCCCTTTTATCTTCGTGTAAGTGTACGAAACCGGAACGTCGTTAAAATCGCCACAGACCAGTACTTTGTAGGGTGATTGGGCAATTTCGGCAGCCACTTTGTCGGCTTGTAGGGCGCGCCTTTTGTAGGCAATATTTAACTTTTGCGAAAGTTTTTTGGTAGTGCCCGACAGATGGTCGGAGTCAAAATTGTCCTTAAGCTGAATGGGCATGTGTTTGTCTCGTTCGGTTAATCTATTCGATTCTAAATGATTGTTGAATAGTCGAATGGTATCTTTGCCTATTTTTATGTCTGAGTAAATAGAAACACCATAATCTCCTTCTTTCGAAATCTTTTTCTTCTCAACAATGGGATATTTCGAGAATGTAGCTATGCCCCAACGTTTCCAATTTTTATTTTTTCGATATTCGATATGCTTATAAGGATAATGTTTAAAGCTTATCATTACATCATTCAAAGTAAGGTAATCGCTTGTCTTTTTTGGGCTAACGGCAAATTCTTGTACGCACACGATGTCGGCATTGTTATCCAATATTGTTTGAATAATTTTATTTTTGTGTTTTGTGTCGTGTTTGACGAGGTGCCCGAAAAGCATGGTGTTGTAACTCATCACACGAATAGATTTACCTTGCATTACCTGGGCATTTTTTCCAAAATGTACGGGGATGGTTTCCGAAATTGGTTTGGAAGCATACAACGATAGAAGAAGAGAAAGAAGAAAATACCATTTGCGAGCAACGAGCCAGAATACTACAAAAAAAATATTCATGGCAATGGTTAGTGGAAATATCAGCGTACTATATGCAGGTAAAACAAAGGTGTGAGGACTTAATTTGGATGCTACAAGGGTTGTTAGCAGCAACAATATTACGGCTATATTAGCTGTAAACATTGTTAATTTCACTATTGCTCTGCCAAACATTGTTTTTGTGTTATTATCAATTTTTTCCTTGTTCAAACAAGCGTCTTTTCTCCTGTTCAGTCAAACTTTCGTATCCCGAACTTTTTATTTTGTCCAAAATAGCATCAATTTGCGTCATCCTTTGTGCTTTTTGTTGGTTAAATTCGCCATCGGACATTTTGTGTTTTCCGTGCTGGTTGCTTTGCCTAACTTTGAGTTTTCGTGGGCGGAAGAGGTCGTACAACCCATCTAACAGTTTATTTATCCAAGCCGTAATATCTTTACCTTGCTGCAAAGATACGATAAATAAATAACCTATCAAAGCACCACCAAGGTGGGCTATTTCGCCACCTGCATTGCTTGATGCAATGCCAAAAAAGCTTGTGAACACGGTTATAAGCGCTATGTATTTGAGCTTTATGTTGCCAAACAACAGTAAACGCATTTCCATATTGGGCGCTTTGGTAGCCACTGCTAAAATAATTGCGGTTATGGAGCCCGAAGCTCCTACTAAACTGCTATTAGCAACTAAATCATTGAAATACGGAAAAATATTATAAGCCAAACTAAAACTCAGAAATCCCCCAAAACCACCTATCAGAAATAGCCCAACGAGTTGCTTGGGCGAAAAATACAAGAGGAATAATTTTCCAAACCAATAAAAAGCAAACATATTGAAAAATAAGTGCATAAGCCCCTCGTGCATAAACATGTAGGTGAGTATAGTCCATGGTTTAAACATTAGTTGTCCCAAGTGGGCTGGAGCTGCTAAGGCATTAAAAAACACATCGGTATGTATGTTAAATAGTAACAAGAATACTTTAACAGACTGCAAAACAACAAACACAGCCACATTGATAAAAATAAGGCGAATAAGTGCATCGCCCTCGCGAAATTTCTGTTTCAATAAATTTATAAAATTCATTTTTAACTTGTTTCTTGTTAAATTAAAACTCATTAATAAATATGATTAATATGCTTATGAAGGAGTATTTGTATAAGAAACATCCAGAATAACAGTCGTTTGCATATTCTTAAACGACCACTAAGTAGGTTGTATCTAAACTACCTGATTCATTTTTAACGATAAAGCGTATTTTTCTTTTTCCAAATCAGTATGAGTATGATGCCAAAGAGCATTCCACCCAAATGAGCAAAATGGGCTATATTGTCGCCCGAAAAATTGGCAACTCCCAAAAATAATTCTACAACTCCATATATCAGGACAAAAATGCGTGCTTTGATAGGTACTGGGAAAAACAACATCATCAGTCGAGCTTCAGGAAATAACCATCCATAGGCAAGTAAAAGTCCGAACACGGATCCAGACGCTCCCACTGTAATAGGCAAATTCAATAACATATTTTTCATTTCAAGGATAGAGCCAGCATCAAAAGAACTCAGATTACTCAAGCGAAAAAAATTGCTTAGCGTGGCTTCAAAAGGAATAAGTAGCGCACCGGAGTTGGCAGCTATCGCATCGTTCATTGCATTGACTAAAGGTTGATATTCCACAGTCCAAAAAGCTTGCTGCACTACAGCAGCACCCACACCGGTTACGATGTAATAAAAAAGGAATTTTCGAGAACCCCACAGGTTTTCGAGTGAACTACCAAACATATACACAGCAAACATGTTGAAAAAAACATGATTGAAATTGGCGTGCATGAAACTATAAGTTACAAGCTGTGCTACATTAAATTTTTCTGAGCCCCAATAGTGCATTCCTAAAATGTCATTCAAATCAACTTGAAGCCCCCAGCGTCGAAACATACCTGGCAACACAAAGGTGGCAAGCCATAAGATAATATTAATGGCTAATAAGTTTTTGACCACTGGCGGAATACTATCTAAAAAAGATGATTTATTAAACATGGTTGTATTTGATTTTAAAAAATGTAAAAGTCCCTATTATTGGTAGTTTAAGCTCAATTTGATGATACAAAAGTAATAAAAATTGAGCTGAAAATATGTTTTCTAACATAAATTATTAGTTTTTGAGAAAAAAACTAAAAAAAAAGTCGAAATTTTGTTTGTTATTTATAATCAAAACATTACATTTGCAAAATCAAATTGTATGTGGTTTATTTTATACATTAAAATTTTTAAAAAAAAATTATGAACAAAGCAGAATTAA
>MNZK01000029.1 GCA_001873635.1 Porphyromonadaceae bacterium CG2_30_38_12
TTTTGGCTCTTGGCTCTTTGTTCTCAAACCCTTCAAATGGTAGCGAAGCGGACATCCCGCCTTTGCGGGACCCTTCAAACCTATTTGCACAACCTCTCTTTGAGTTTTGCCACAGCTGCCGCCACTTGTTTTTCGATAGTTTTGATGGATACACCTAGTATTTCAGCAGCATCTTTGTATTTCATTTTATTCTCGCGTACTAAGTGAAAAGCCATCTTTGTTTTTTGAGGTAACTCATTGATGGCAGCATTAAGTATTTCAACCTCTTCTTTCGAAATATAAATAGATTCGGGGGTTGTATTCGTATTATGAAATGCATCAACCTGAAAAGAATCCAAATCAATTAATTCAGTTTTGCCTTTTCGCAAATGGTTAAGGGCTTTATTTTTGGCAACAATAAAAATATAATTGTCTAAGTCGGAAATTTCAGAAAGGTTTTCTTTGTTTTTCCACAACGAAATAAACACATCCGAGGCCAACTCCTCACATTCCAAACGACTACTGACAAACAACGAAATAAACCGAATAACCTTATCTTGATAGGCATTTACAATCATCCTGGACGCACGTTCAGAATGTTCGCCTACAAGTAAATCTTTTATTCCGTTCATCAATACTAATTGAAAATTTAAGGTGATTCAGTTGTAATTTCAAAACCTAAACCGAGGGCAAAGATAATATTATTTTGTTTACATTACTATTATTTGAACTAGTAGAAAGTCTCAATATGTCGCCATTGTCCCCAAAGTCATTTATATATGAACATTAATAAAAATTTGCAGATACGAAAAAAATCAAATTCGGTATTTTATTCAAAAAACAGCGGATTTGCAAACCACGACATAGTTCGTAGTGGTTTGCAAATGAAAAATAATGAACAAACGAATATTTTGACTGCAATAATATCCGAAAATCGACTATTATCGCAGCCAATTTATATAAAATACTAAGCCTTGACATTTTTATATTACGATGATATAGGTTTCAATGAAGCTATAAACAAAGTAAAATCAGTGATATCCCCTTGCACACTTGCATTTTCTAAAGCAGCCATATATTCTGCCCTTCTTTCCACTGGTATAATAGTCCAATCATACCCACCTGATATAAATTGTGTATTCATCAAAAAGCGGGCAATACGTCCATTACCGTCCATATAGGGGTGAATATATACAAAAAAGAAATGACCTAACACGGCACGAACAGAGGCTTCTGGTTCGTTTCGTAACAAATCAAACAAAACCGGCATAGCATCCCGTACAGCATCCGGATTCAATGGAGTATGCATAGAACCACGGATATATACCTGCTGATTTCGATATCCTGCTAAATCCGTTGCTTTAAGCACCCCAGCCACAACGCTTGGTGAGAACAGTTCCCGATACCAGGTTCTATGGTCATTATCTACAATCTCCCCTGCATTTCCACCTTCAATAACTTTCACAATGCTTTCTTTTACAGCTTGAAACGCCTGCCAATATCCTCTGGCGGCCATAGCATTCTTTTGTTCCATGTCAGAAGTATTGCTCTCAGGTTCCCAACTTCCACTCCGTACCTTCTCTATCAGATCGTCAGTAACCTTATAACCCTCTATTGAAAGTGAATGGTAAGCATCCAGTTTGTATTGTTCATCCAAATGCTTCATATAAGTATCAACATCTATTTGACCTTTTTTTATTTCAGGAAAATTACTTAAAACAACCTCGCGCATGTCATTCCACATCAGCTTCAATCGGGCAACATAAGGAGAAGTTATACGTGTATAAGTAATTGTTGTTTCATCCGTAAATGGATCTTCTTCTCGGATATCATACCCTAAACTTTTCATCGTGTTCATAATTTCATCTGCAATAGAAGTATTGCCTATATTACGAAATGCTCCTGCAAGTCTTCCTGCTTTTCGTGACTGACCTTTTTCAAGTATAATACTAAGTATGTTTGACGCATCGGGCACAAGCGAAAGGCAAGTCCGGGCTGTTATGCTGTCAAGCTTGTAAGAATCAGGACTGCTCTCAATCAAAGCCTCAGCCAAAGAATATAGATTTAAACCAAACTGATTCTCTTTGTATATTGGATTAGCAATTGACGTTTTAATATCGAGTAAAGACGTATTATGTAACAGTTTAATAATGTTATTTGAGCCTTTCGGTGAACGAATTATCGCTTGTCGCGGCACAGTACTATTTCCACTTTGGATTGCCAAAGATTGTTCCGGTGTTAAGCACCATTCATCTCCAAACCTCGACTGTGCATATTCAGCAATAAATTGCCAAAACGAAGTGTACCAATTTGTAGTATCCCCTGGTGCACTATCAGGTCGTGAAGAAATATACCAGCCCCTCATCACTTCCTGAAGAAAGCCATTATCAACCAGCCGCACTAAATGAACCCTCGATAGTTCCGAAGATTTTACAATAGTATGATTATTCTCTTTTTGTAGTTTCTGTAATTCCTGTAGCGAATCCGCTAATTTTTCTTGAACCGTTGCCATAGTATATCCATGTATTTAAGCATCTCTATTTACATCACCACAATCACGTTTACTTACTAGTTTAGCATGATGTGTAGTTATTAGTTTTTTGTATTGTGCACTTGTTAGTATTTAATAACGTGCACTTATTAGTATTTCATGCAAAAATAGTATATTAAATTCAAATGTGCAACTACTTACAAAATCATAAATAGTAATATGATCTATATCAATTAAAGAATATTTAGTTACAGAATAAGAATATATAATAGAAAAAATATTAGTTTCATACATATAAACTAGTTGACATATCAGAGTAAAGCAGCAAAATATAGAAAAACAGATAGAAAGTTAAATTAAGTATTTTCTCCACTTTAGATTGTATTGTAAATAATTGTTTTTACATTTGTAAACCATTATGTTGAATCACAAAAAGTAGTAAACATACAAATAGTAATCCTCAATTTAAAAATGTTAACGATAAATTGATGATAATAATTATCAATGAAGTTCTAAAGTAAGGCTATATTAATTATGAATCTTGTAAATCAACCATTTCAAATAGAGTCTGAAAATGAAATAAAAAAGTGGAAAGATTTCTATATAAAATACTTAATTCATATAAAAGGAGATAGAAATGAAATTTTATCAAAATTAGAAGCCGCTTATCTTGGCTATCGGGTTTTTGCCAATAGCCCGTTTCGGCACCTAATCCTAAATGCCATTTTCCCAAAGCACCAGTTTTATAACCCATCGACTGTAACATGCGTGGCATAGTGTGTTGTTTGGGCTTAATAATCATGGCTGCATTGCCAGCAGCAATTCCTGTGCCCTCTTTGCGCCAAGGATATTGACCCGTGAACATGCCGTAACGCGAAGGCGTGCTTGTAGCGAATGTACAATGCGAATTGCTAAACGCACCCCTTCTGATGCTAATTTATCAACGTTTGGAGTCTGAACTTTCGAATAATCGTAACAACTTAAATCAACATAACCAATATCGTCGGCATAAATAAGAACAATGTTCGGTTTGTTTCCTCCGTAATGCTTGCCAGTGGAATCAACGAAAGTGCAAAAGGGGTAAGAACATTGATTTTCAGCCCCCCTAAATTCCTACTTCGGTAGTTGGAGGACTTAACTATTGTTTCAAAAATTAAATTTCCTTTGACTTGAAGCCAACTAAATGATTGTTCCATATATGTTGTTTTTAAAAGTTTGTTTCGAAAATTAATAAATTAATATCTTCTCGGTGTGAAATCCATTTGCAGCTAAAATATAAATTCCGGCAGGTACGCCCGAAAGCACGATAAGAGTGTTTGGAGTTATTTGTTTTAAAATCATTCCTTGTAAATCGAGTAAATTTACCGAGTCCAAAGTTGCAGAATTTACAACTAAATGCTTGTTCGCCGCATTGAATTGATATTCCAACCGTTCCTTGTCAACAATGACATTGTGTACTGTCGTAACTTCACTCATTCGCGATTGCAAATTATTGACATACGAATTTACGTATTCTTGTGGAATAGAAGGTGTTGAAACCTGATTCAAATAAATATTTCCAGTGGTTGTAAGGTTCCCACTTGTATCCACAAAGCTACCATTGCCGCCATCGGGCTGAAAATAGGCATAACGTTCCACATAAGGCGTAGCTTCTAACCAAGGCAATGCTAATTGTAGAAAAGCATCCTGTGTTGCCCGCAAACGATTTTTATTCGCATTAAATTCGGTTATCCAAATCGGCATTTTGTAATAATTATAGCAGGCAATAACTTTATTTTTAAATCGGGTAAAAATGCTGTTGGCATCCGATGCCGAATTTAGTCCTCCCCAGTCGTACCAATGCATACCAATTACATCCATGCGGGTACCCTCCGGAACCATAATCGTATTGACCAATTTTAACCAAGTTGTTTCAGTTCCTTCGCGACCCGACGGAGAAACAATGCGCATGCCTAACTTCATAGCATGTTTGTGCCAGAGCGCAGCGGTATCGTGGTCGCACAACGAACCATACTGACCCGATTGAGCCGTGCAATCGTCAGCTTCGTTAAAACTCATAATGTGCGTTACTCTGCTTTTGTTTACCACTGTATTTCGTTTTGTTGGCGTATCCAAGCTGTTTTTACCCCAACTCAAAGGCGCATAATTCAGGTCAATAGTTGAATTGCGCCCCAAACCCCAATCGTAAAACCACAAACCTTTCGTATTTATTTTCGAACTGAAATCAGCATCTGTATTTTGTTTTCCAAAACCTTTTTTATTTGTCCAAACCCATGGCAAAACCCGTATAAACGATATTTTTCCTGAAAGAGCTGATGGCAATGTATTTACAATCAAATCCGATTCCGAGGCAATATACACTTTACTCATTCCTGTTCCATCATCGTTTACAGCTAAAGTGGCCATATAGCCCTTTTTAAGTTTAAAGGAAACAGCTTTGTTGTTGAAACCCGATGGAATGGAATTACCTGACCAGATTGTACGAACGATAATATCTGTAAATGTTCCCGATAAATTTAAATTATCATAAATGCGAAGTGGTGTCATGCTAGAACTATAGGCAGCAATTGCAGAGCCATAATAATATTGCGAAATGCGGGAATTTGTCAAATCGACCAATGCGCTACCATTGATTTTTACACGCGGAATGTGTGTGGTAATGGCAGTTGCGGGATTGAGATTTGAAGCAAAAATCCATGCATCGTTTGACGTTATATTTATGTTGGTTGCCGCATCAAACGGATTGGTATTTATCAAATACAATTTCGAATCGCCGCTTAGCGTAGAAGTTGCATTTTTCAAATAATCGGCAGTAACTACCGCACTATCAATGGTTAATGTGTTGAGCTCGCCTCCCATATCAATCCCTTTGCCCGAAGCCATTTTAAGGGTCGATTTACGAATGGAAAGATTGCCCGTACCCATTAAAATATCGGTTGAAATACCCGACGTACCACCTACAATAGCACTTGCATTTTCGATGGTTAAGTTGGCATTTATAGCTACGCCCAGGTCGATAGTTCCTGCAGTGGGTGCTGTATTTGTGGCTGTATTTTTCCAGTTTGTTTCGTTGAAAAAGGCATTATCGCCTGCTGAACCTGTCCAAACTAAGTTTTGGGAGAATACTGAAAATGAGAAAATAAGTTGAACAGAAACGAAAAATAATTTCCTTGAGGTATTCATGCGATTGTGATTTTTACTGAATTTGTATGTTGCAAAAATAAAACAATCACAGAGGAATAAAGTTAATTGCAGGTTCAAGAAGGTTAAAGATAAGTTCAAACTATCTGAAACATGTAAAAATGAACATTCTTATGCTTTGTTTGAAGCCATTTTATACAAATTTGAGCCCATTTAAGAACTATCTATTATTTATTGTTATTACTTTTGTATATTTACAAAATGCAAAAAATATAAATATCAGAAATTATGAAGAAATCGTTATTTAATATCCTGATTCTTTTTACAGTACTAATTTATGCCAACGCACAATCCGTATTGGTTGAGGCCGAAAGTTTTACCAATAAAGGCGGCTGGGTGGTCGATCAGCAATTTGTTGAACAAATGGGCTCGCCCTATTTGCTGGCGCACGGCATGGGAATTCCTGTTGCTGATGCATCCACTCAAATCAGCATTCAAAAAGCAGGTAAATATCATATTTGGGCTCGTACCAAAAACTGGGCACCGGGCAACTGGGAAGCTCCCGGACGATTTTACCTAAGTGTAGACGGCAAACAACTTGAAAATCAGTTGGGCAAAAACACAGGTTGGAACTGGGAATATGCCGGTGAAATGAAACTGCGAAAAGGAGAAACTACGCTCTCGCTTCAGGATTTGACTGGTTTCGAAGGACGCTGCGATGCCCTATTTTTGAGTAAAAATAAAAACGATAAATTACCCACTGAGTTTGCCGAACTGAAAGCATGGCGCGCTACAAAATCGGACATACAAAACAGCCATTTACAACAAGAAAAGTTTGATTTGGTAGTTGTGGGTGGTGGAATTGCTGGATGTGCGGCTGCTATTGCTGCTGCCGAGCAGGGGTTGAAAGTGGCTCTCGTGCACGACCGACCTGTTTTGGGCGGAAATGCCAGTTCTGAGATTCGTGTTCACACATTGGGAATACACGGCAAGTTCGAGCGTATTCTTAAACTAATTGATACCGAACATTATCCAAATGGTTCGGCAGAGGCTTATAATGATCAAAAGAAGCGAACTGAAAACATGGCTAAATTTCAGAATATCATTCAATTTCTTAATTACAGAGCTTTTGCGGCAAATGCAACTTCATCAAAAATCAACTACGTAGACGCCCAACACACTTCCAACGGCAAAATAATCCGTTTCGAAGCGCCACTGTTTGTTGATTGCACAGGCGATGGCTGGATAGGCTATTGGGCTGGTGCTGAGTGTAATTACGGCAGGGAAGCAGCCTCAAAATACAACGAAAACTGGGATGTGCACGGCTTGCTTTGGAGCCCCGAAACGGCTGATAATTTTGTAATGGGTTCGTCGGTATTGTGGAACTCCGAAAATGCAGGAAAGAAAGTTGATTTTCCGAAAGTGCCGTGGGCAATGCCTGTGGCTAATAACTACGCCGAGAAAAATGGCGAATGGCAATGGGAATTCACAAAAAACGAACTGAGTCAACTTGACGATGCCGAAACCATTCGCGATCATTTGTTTCGGGCAATTTACGGTTCATTTTACAACTTCAAATATCCGAACGAGACAACACAAATAATGGTTAGAGGTAAGTTAAAACCGATAAATTTGGACAAAACGCAGGATAGAGATAGTTTGCGATTAAAGTGGGTTTCGTATCAACTCGGTAAACGTGAATCGCGCCGATTGGTTGGTGATTACATCTATACTTTCAACGATGTACGGAACACAACTCAATTTGAAGATGCTGTGGTATTCGAGAAACGCGCTGTAGATGTGCATTATCAGGAAAATCTGTTGCACAGTGCCATGCCCGATTTTCTGTCGGAAGCCATGTTTTACAATACCAAAAAATATAGCATACCTTATCGCAGCCTTTATTCCAAAAACATCAGTAATTTGTTTATGGCTGGCCGAAATTTCAGTTGCACACACATTGGTTTGGGTGGACCGCGCGTAATGAACACCACCGGACAAATGGGAGCTGCCGTTGGTTTGGCTGCTGCCATTTGCAAAAAACATCAAGTGAACCCCCGCGAAATTTACACGACATATCTCAACGAATACCTGAATTTGATTGAGGCGCAAAAATAAACTTATGCACAATTTCAAAATTGGCTTGGTTGGCTTATGCTGTCAGCTGCTTGCTATTCATAATATTGCTGCCAAACAGCCTGAAAAACACGATTTCGAGTTCAAATCATTCGATCATGGACAAAAAACAGTTACATCAATCCGGTTGAATGAACAGCAACAACTGTCGAGATATGAAGCGAATCTGAACATGCCTGTATGCGACGATAATTTGTGTGCCAATGTGGTTGTAAAAATGTATTGGGATTTGGCAGGGAATTATAGCGGCTTCGATACACTTGCTGGCAAACCGCTTACCAAATTTGACCATCGTCCATTTTCATCTGCCGATTACTTAAAATTGGATGAGATATTAGGCGATAAAAACAGCATTCTACGCGTTCTTGGGAAGGACGAACTGACGGATAAAAGTGTAAAACTGAAATCGTCGACCGTAGATGCAGTAACCGGAGCAACTCCTGCCTCTGTAAAAGAGCAAGTAGTTGAAGGTGCTGTGTATTCGGCATTTACGCTCTGGCACTTTGTAAACGGACCGATAAAAGACAGCATTCAACATTTTACAAAAAGCATTTTTACGTACAAATTGGCCAAACAAATGCTTTACGCTACGAACCACGAAACGCAACTTTTTGCACTGAAACAATTGCCGGATTCCTTTTACGAAGCAAACGCTTTGCTAATTTTTGACATTATGCGAAAAAGCAGTCCACTTGTCAGAGCCTTCATTGTCAGTAAAATGCCTTTACCATTCAGCAATCCGGAAAACAACAAAGCTTTTGCAGCACTCTATGTCGAACTCGATAACTATAGCAAAAGCATGTTTCGCCAGCGAATAGACAATTCAAAAGCTTTGACCGAGATGTTTGGGACACTCATTAAATAATCCAATCTATTTTACTTTTCTGAAACCAATTCCATCGGTTGCTGAGGCAAATCGTATGTTCAAAAGGCATGTAATACGATTCTCCGTTGTGCAAATACTGCTTTTTATCGGCTTTGTGTGCAATTTTTGGGTCCCAAAGCCTGAAATCGCCCGGAAAATAATGAAACGTATATTTATTATCCACAACCATCGAGTCGGGCAACGCAAACTTCCGGCTTCCAGGCTCAATAGCAATGGTATGATTTACGCCCACAGCGCAATAGGGTTGCAATTTTTTCACATGTTTGTACAGTCTGTCCAAATCCCAATCAGCCACTTTGCGGTCCCAACCACCATCGAACCAAAGTTCACAAACCGAACCATAATTAGTCAGCAATTCGGTAAGTTGATTGACCATATAATCCACGTATTTCGATTTGTCTGCGACTTTGTACGAAGGTTGATTCCTGTCCCAAAGCGAATAATAAACACCAAACTGCAAACCGTATTTTTTACAAGCTTTTGAAACTTCAGCCACCACATCTGTTTTTACGGGAGACGAAGCCACATCGTAATTGGTATATTTGCTATCCCACATGCAAAAACCATCGTGATGTTTTGTAATCAAAAGCACATACCGAAAACCTGCCTCTTTGGCAACACGCACCCATTGGTCGCAATCCAAATTGGTAGGATTATAGAGCGAAGCAGGCGTTTTTCCGTCCGACTATGATGTATTTGAAGGTAATCCAAGCGACAAAGGTTTGCTCATACCGAGTATTACAAGAATTAAAACCAATTATACTCTTATTCCTGAAAGTTCTTCTGCTGATGGTGGTTTTTGCAGTCAGGAAAATCTTGAAAAATGCAAAGAATTGGTATTAACCAATATTGTATTTACCAAAGTAACCAAAAGTTTGCAAAACATTGCCAGTTCGCCTGAAATAGAAAGAATGCTCAAGAAGTGGAGGGTAACCACCGAGGCGGTCATATCCAACCTCAAAAGAGGATTTGACCTGCAAAGAGTATTATGGGAAGGGTTTGAAAAATTCAGTTCCAAGGTTGCCTGGAGCGTATTGGGATACAATCTGCGGGTAATGGTGAACAGAATGTTGGAATAAAGAAAAACCTTTCCGAACCCTTATAATGAAAATTAACATGGGGATTGGTGTGTCAAGACGTCAAAGAACTCTGTGAAATATAGTTAATTATTGTGCATTATTGTGCATTATTTGAATTCACCCAACATGAGTAATCCAAAACAACAAAAAGTGAAATCTAAAAATGAAAAATTTTCAAAAAAATCGGTTTTTTTTTTAAAATCAAGTGAAAAATATAGGACTTTATAAACAGACTCTAATTAAACTCTTTGCTAGAAACCAATTTTTTACCATCAACAAGCTGTGGTATCTTTTTGGCAGGCTTGTAAGGATTAATAGCGAATATCAGAACTGAAATTGTCGAAAATAAAAGAAGAGTGAATTTTCTCATGGCGAAATTTTAAAAGGACATTTGTAGTATCTCGAAGCACAAAAGTATCAAAAAAAAATGGCATCTATTCAAAAAAAATGGCATTAAAAAACTACAGCCGATTATTCTAGCAAAGAATAACCGACTGCTTTTCTAAAAATTAACCACATAACAACCAAATAGAGAAAAACTTAAAAAACTAAAGAATAACTTTGTTTAATGTATTATTGACTTTTACAAGGAGCATTCCTTTTAAATTTGATTGAATTTGAGAGTCAGTTCCATGTAGAATTGATTCATGTATTTTCATGCCAAGACTGTTGTAGATTACAACTTTATCCCCTGCTTTTGCACCTTTTATAATCAGAATACCATGATTTACACCTACAAATATTTTGGCGGAAGATTCTGTCAATGATGTTGTTGTGTTTTGCGGAGCATAGGCGCCTGTCAAATCATAGTTAATATAGGCAATGTCAAAGTTTGCTGCTTCCGATTGGAAAGCTTTGCCGTAATTCAAATAGCTTGGAAAGGTGGCTTCGTATTCTTGTAGCACGACATCGTCCAAGGTCATAACAACAGCTGGAGTGCCCGTATGACCAGCTTTTCCTGTAAATTGCATCGTCAATGTATTCGTTACAGGCGATGTAGTAATTGCAGGGGTAGTGTTGTCATAATAGGTTGCTAAATCTGCTGCAGCTACATAACTTGTTTCAACTTTAATTGGACCATCGACCAACCGAATATATTGAGTTGCGGACTTCCATTGAGATGTTTTTGCGCTTAAAACGTATGATTTATTTGCTGATACAGTTACAGACTTACTATATGTTCCGCCACTATTATTTGCCCATTTGGCTTCTTTAATTTGCAATTGTCCTCCGGTAGGATTGCCCAACTCATCAGTAGTTGCAGCCCAAGCCACAGCACCTAAAGGCCAGCCACCTGCAGACCAACCTAAAGCATCTGTCGCAAAATCTCCGTTAGTTACTAAATTTGACCCTACGGCTGCACCAAGTGTTGGGGTAGCTTCAGTTTCATATAATACCATATCATCAATTACATAAGTGTTGTTGCCATTCCACCCGGAGATATCGAGTAAAGCAACTGAATCAGCTGCACCTGTTGTAAATTGTTTGGTATTTAATGTCCAAGTTGCTAATAATGGATCCATTGTGTTTGTAGGATTGCTAACTATATTATTGTTAGTTGAGCTACTATTTTTAATAAAAGTTCCTGTTCCATCGTATCCACCTAATTTTAGTTCGTAACGCATATTTCCTTTATTCACTGATTTTGAAAGGTATTTTGCATAAAAACTAATTCCATAGGTCGTGTTTGGCAATAACCCCTTAATAGTTAATTGAGATTGAACGGTAGTAGTCCCTGAATTTACTAATTTCATTGCACCTCCTCCGGTTTTGAACTCTCCGGCATTGTTTGTTATACCCTGACCAGCAGTAAGAAAATTCCACATGCTCACATCTGCAGATTCAAAATTACCATTATTGTCTTTTAACAAGTTGTCGTTATAAATTCCCTGAATAGTTGTGGTGGTAACATATACGCCATCACGATATATATGCACATTCGTTCCTTCTACAGCAAAACGGAAGGTGTGATAAGTGTCTGCATCATTGGCAGTTGAACTGATATTTGAAATGGGAGTTTCGTTGGTGAAGTTCAAAGCACTGTATTCATCAACACCGTTTGAATTGATAGACACTCGAAAACCATTACGTGAACTATTTCTTGTTTCAAGGAAAAAACCTTTCACGGCGGCTGACATTATTTTTGCTTTTACTTCAACAGTATAATCTCCCACAGGTGCAAATGATGTGTTTTGAGTCATATTGCGAGTCCCAGAGGCATAATTTAATGTAGTTGACCCAATTAACGGACTTGTACTTAAATCTTTTACTGTTAATGTAGGCTCGACTGCCTTTAATGTGAAAGAAAAAAAAGGCAATACAGCAAAAAGTAAAATTGTTTTTTTCATAAAATTTGAATTTAAAATTGTTGATTTAATTTTATTTGTTTAAAGTGCTTTAAAAGTAATCTAATAACTAAAAAATGAGGTCGAATCATTATCCAAAAAGGATGAAGATTTGACCTAAATCTGACTAATTATTTCTTCATAAGCTTTACAGGCATATATCCGTTGCTTTTGAGCAGGTAAAAACCTGGAGGGAGGAATTCTGCGCGAATGCTTTTCCCGTTAAATAGTTGTTGTAGAACTATTCTGCCTTGCGCATCGTAAATGACAATTTGCCGGCCTTCGGCAATGCCAGAGATATTCAGTTCGTTTTGCACTGGATTTGGGAAAATGGCAATGTGAGAATTTTCTATTCTATCAAACCCCGAAGGCGCATGTACGGTTATGTAAAAATCTTTGGTTGTATTACGCGAAACATAATCGCGACCACGTACCTGAATACGATAAGTGCCCGTATTTGTGTAGGTATAATCCTGATTGTAAAAAGTTGAAATCAAGGTATCAGTTCCCTGAAATACATACCAACGGTAAAATGCCTCTTTATTTTCTTGGGTAAGTTTGGCACCTGTCAATTTTACGGTTAATGGCGCATTCCCTGAGAGCGGTTCAACTTTCATGTCGAAAACGCCCAATGTAGGGTCCAAGCTGGCAATCGGCTCCCAGTACGCTGATTTATTTTGAGTTATGTCGGTCGATGACAACATGGTTAAAAGAGTACCTGCATTTATACTATTCCCCAATGGATTGATATAGCTGCCGGTGGCTACATTTTTAAGTGCGTAATAAGATGTCCCGGCGATGGCAACCATTTCCCACAACTGATTATTGTTTTGATTTTCGGGTTCCACCACCACCGAATCATTTCGCACGCTCAGGGTTAACGAATTATAGTTAACTTTTAGCCTATAGATATTGTCGCTTGTTTTAGTCATCAAAAAAACTTCGTTTGCCGGTGCAGCAACCGTACTTATTCCACCTATAAAACCTGTATTTACTTTGCCCGTAGTAGAAATTTGTATTCTTCTACGGTTTGTTCCATCGGTATTGCGCGAAACAAAGCTAAAGAAGTGCCCGTCGAAATTTACCGTATTGGTTGGTGGTGTTGAGGCAAGCTGTTTGGCTTTTGATATTTTTGCACGGTAAATCAATGGATTGCCACGGCTTGGCAAGCTTTCTAAATCACGATAAAAAACACCTCGGGCTGAAAGCACTGATTTTGCATTTGAACCGCTGGCAATACTAAAGAATTTTTCGTGTGCGCAAAAAAGTGAATCGGTGGCAAGTACAGGGTTTCCAAACGAAAAAAGGGCATAGCGTTCCACAAAGGGGGCTGCGTCCATTTTCAATGTAAAATTTTTATTTCCATTGTTATAGGCTAATATTTTGTCGTTGGAAGTTGTATTCCATGGTGCACCATAAGCAAACTCGGTAATCCAAAGTGGAATTTGATACTTATCCCACAAGGGTTTGTATATTGTATTCACGTAATTGTCGCCCGTTCGTTTCTCGTACGAGTGAAGGCACATAAAATCGACACGGTAGCCTTTGGCTAAAGCTTTGTCCATAAATTTATAGAGCGAATCAGCCTTAACAAAAGCCGGCGAACCCAAACGCAATCCGGTTTGCATTAACTTTGGCCACAGATTTAAGATTTGGTCCATGGTCATATTTGCCTGATCTTTGCCATCAGGTTCGTTAAATGCCAGAAAGTGCGTTACGTCTGGTTTTGTTTTTAAATTTTCTACATTCACATCCGCATTCCATGTGCCCCATTGCATGGGAACAAATTCTTTCTCCGTAGTGGAGCTTGAACCGGCACCCCAATTGTAATACCAGCCGGCATCAAAATTAGTAAAGTTACCACCAATTCCTTTTTTGCTTATCCAACGCCAAGGCGCTACGCGTACAATGTTGACGGTATCGTTTTTGCCATTTATCTTTCCGCTAATCACAATATCGCTGTCCTCGGCAACATATACTTTGCTTGCTCCGGTACCATTCTGGTTCTGAATAATGGTAGCCATATAGCCTTTTTTGAGTATAAACGAAGCTGCTTTGTTGGTTCCGTTTACACCAATATTACCTGTTGCATTAGTGCTGTAACTTACTCTGAAATATTTATTAGAGCCTGTCAAATTGGCGCCCGAATATAAATAGAGCGCTTTTATCGAAGAACGATGCGGTATAACCACAGCCCCATCGTAATATTGCGTTATGCGACAATTGCTGGCGGGAATGGAAGCTACGCCATCAATGGAAATTTGTTTGGCATATTTATCAATAACCTGCTGAGCACTAAGCGAATGAAAATAAACCCATGCATCTTCGCCAACGATATTGATTCTTGTATCAGCGGAAATAGCATCCGCTTCGTACAAATGCAATTGCGAATTTCCACTGAGGGTAATTTGTGGCGATGAAACATATCCTGTAAGCACAATAGCGCTATCGAGCGTAATGCTTGTAGCCGATTTAAAACCTGTAACTCCGGCATAATCGGTACGGATATTGGTTTTTTTGAAAGATAAACTTCCTGTTCCTGCATCAAAAATACCTTTTACTTCTTTGTCGGTGCCAATATTGGCATTCGGCCCAAAGTAAACATTTCGGTTGATAGCCACACCCGAGGCTAAGCTGCCTGCATAAGGATTGCTTGTTCCTTCATCGAGCCAATTGGCACTGTTGAACAAGGAAGTATTATCAACATTGCCCGACCATGAAAGTTGCTGTGCTGAGGCAAAAGTGGCGAAAACACATAACATAATAACCCCCAACCCCCTAAAGGGGGCTTTGGAGATTACTATAGGAAGTGAAATTTCAAAATTGAATAAATTCATTCGTAGTATTTATAAAATGGATGTTTATCCGAAAAATATTTTCCCCCTTCATGGGTTGGGGTCATTATTTCACTTCCACCTTCAAGGTTTCGGCTGCTTCGGCAGTAATTACGCGAAGTAAATAAATACCTTTTAGGCCTGATGTTGAAATTGAAGTTAAATTATGTCCTGCGTTTGCATAAGCATTTTGGTGTACCAATACGCGACCACTTAAATCCACTAATTGTATATTTACTTTGGAAGTATTTGACAATGTGTAGTTTACATTCATTACGCCATTCGACGTGGTTATGTAAACAGAATTCAAAACGCTTTTGTTTTGAGCAATACCACTTGGAGCAGGTTCGTAAGCACCTGTCATGTCATACGTTAATGAACCAATTGTGAAGTCGGTCACACCCGCTTCGCTATCTTTTCCAAACCGTATAAAAGGCACGGATTCAACTTTGGCAATGCGTAAATCGTCGAACCACATATTTGCCCAACCCGGTTTTTGGCTATTCGACCAACCATTATGGAAAGTAATCAAAATATCCCTGTCTCTTATAACATCAAAGGCATATTCGCGGTAATTGAAATTACGGTTGTCAGGAACTAAAACCTGTGAAGCAAGCACTACAACATGAGGGTCGGTTCCGATATAAGCAGGGATACTGTCAGGTCTTCCATCTTTATACTTAACAGCAGGCCTGTTTGGATCGGTACCAAGCATAGTTATACTTCCTTTATAAGCTTCGCCGGCAGCTTTAGTTTTCGACCAAAAACTCAGTTTATATTTACCGGCAGTAAGTCCTGTTTTTTTTATTTTAAGCTCGCCTGTAGTTCCATTGTTAAACCAAAATGAAGTCAATCCAACTTTTACATTGGCTTTAGTGGTATCGATACCCATTTTACACCATGTACTATGTGTTATATCCCAGTTTCCTGACAAGTTTGCACTTAATGTTGCATTATTTACCACATGAGGGGCAGTAGCTAAATCAATAAAATCCTCGAAAAATTGATCTTCCTGAATGACTTCAATATCTTTGTAATAAGCCGAAGAACTTACCAAACCATCAGCATCCGCAGAACCCACCTTAACGCCATCACGGTAAATATGAGCCATATCGCTATTGTCCACTGCCACTCGGTAGGTATGCATTCCTCTATTGTCCAAATTATTCACTACAACTTCTTTTGCTGTAGAAGGCGAATAAGTCATGTTGTAAATAGCAGTCGTATCAATATCAATTTTTACACGTTTTCCGGGCGTACCTTGCATTTCTATGAAAAATCCGTTTTTCATAGATT
Source organism: Porphyromonadaceae bacterium CG2_30_38_12 (assembly GCA_001873635.1). Lineage (GTDB taxonomy): Bacteria > Bacteroidota > Bacteroidia > Bacteroidales > Paludibacteraceae > Paludibacter. Next base: position 16,188 of record MNZK01000029.1, read on the forward strand.
TGGCTACAGCCACTTTGGCTTCGACCGTATAAGCACCATTTGCCACAAATCCCGAATCGGAAGTTGCATACCAAGTTACAGGTGTGTAGAGTGAGCCTTTCGTAAATACATTATAACCCTCGGACTGTTGGGTAAAAGTAACACTATCGTTAATAGTGTTTATTTGCACAAACTTTGAAGCCTTAGGGTTATCTTGCCCATTATATATTGGAGTTCCTAACTCTTTAGGTGTCAGCTGGGCATTCACCGACTGAAATTGAATGAGGCTAATAAGAGCAATTAGCGCAATTTGTAATGTTCGTTTCATAATAATTTTTTTAGTGAATTAGACTTTATGTTGTTTTGTTTCTGCAAAGTTGCATATATTTAGCCTAATAAAGGTTTAGTATGGGTACAAATTAGTTGAATATATGACCAAAACAAAATTAAACCATAACGAGACACATTATTATAATATAAAATAGGTACGATGACGTGAAAAATTTAAAACTAATTGATAGTTTTTTACACTATAAATTTTCTATTGTGCCTCTTTTGGTTTAATTCCTTATTCCCATCCCGGATTTTGTGTCAAATTCCGATTTTTATAAATTTCGGCCAATGGTATTGGATAGTAATACATTCTATCTTCCCAAATTCGTTCGTTGGTAGTATAGGTACTGTATGTAAATGTTACCGGCGTTGTATTGATTCGTTCAATTCTGGTTCGTTTAATGGCAACAGTTTCCTTACCTATCATCCAACGGCGAATATCCCAAAAACGATGATCTTCAAATGCTAATTCTACCATGCGTTCGTTTCGAACTTTGGCTCTGAAATCGTCTTTATTAATGGTTGTAGGAATGGCCAAAAGAGCCACACCAGTTCTTTTTCGTACCAAATTAATAGCTTCTACTGCCGACAGCGTAAAAGTAGCATCCTTATACGTTGGACTGGCAAAAGCTTCGTTCATGGCCTCGGCATAGTTCAACAAAACTTCGGCATAACGAAACAATACCCATACGTGGCGCGAAGTGGCTACTCCTGATGGTTTGAAACTAATGTTTTTATCCACGTATTTTTTCAGATAGTAACCTGTTGGTGTTGCGCCGGTTTTAGGCAAACCACTGTTACCACCTTCCCAAGCTTCCACCCGTTCGTCGTAAGCCCAAAGCGTATTATTCAGCACCACTGTAAAAGCCAAACGTGGGTCTCTGTTGGTGTAGGGAGCAGCAACCTGAGTGGGGTCGTTCCAGTTAAAGTAGGTTCCATCAATTGGATTTCCGCTACGCTTCATTTCGTAAGCATCCACCAGGTTCTGAGTTGGAACGGTTCCAGTATTGCCACCTTCGAAACCAATAGGATAGTTCAACTTCTCAAAGTTTCCGGAGTTAGCTTCGCGACTGGCAAAAATCAATTCGGGCAGCGCAATGTTATTCGGAATTTTATCATAGGCAATGAGCTGATTGATTTTATAAAGTACAGCTGAATCAATCAGCACTTTGGCAGCTATGGCAGCATCAACCCATTTTTGGTTTTCTGAAGTTGGATTGTGCAACTTACTGGCAGCATAAAGTAAAACTCTTGATTTAAGTGCATAAGCCGTTGCGCGCGTTACACGTCCAGTTTCGGAGTCGTAACCAGCATCATACGCTTTTGGCAGGTATTTGGCTACTTCGTCGCATTCGCTTACAATAAATTCGCTAATAGTTTCATAACTTTCTCTCGAAACGCTGTTAGCCTCCTGCTCGTTCAGCACTTTGGTAATCAACGGAACGCCACCATAACGTTTCAGTAGTTCGAAATAAAAATATGCACGCAAAAAACGAACTTCGTATTGCAAGTTATTGTATTTCAGCATGGCTTTATCGTAGCCCGATTGGTATTTGTTTTCCTCAAAGGTTTGTCCAACTCCTTTTTCTAAAAACAAATTGGCGGCCCTTATTCCTTTGTAAAAGTTAGCCCACTTATCGTCCACGGTATTTATGGCGCTCCAAGTTCCGTTGTAAAAAGTGTGCACATTGGACGATGGCCATACGTACTCGGCTTCGTCGCAACCTGCTGCGCGCATGGCACTGCTTACGCTGCCAAAATCGGACTCCAAGTAAGAGTACACATTGGTTCCCATTTGCGTGGCACGCGAGTAAATGGTAAACACTTCCTCCTCCGAGTAAGAAGATGTTTCGTCGTAATTAAGAAAATCGGTACACGAACTTAGGCTGAATATCAAGCACAAAAGTGATAGTATTTTGGTTTTCATCTGTCTGAATTTTATGATTGAATTTTTATATTAAAAAGTAAGATTAACACCTACATGAACTGATGCCGAAAGTGGAAGTACAGTTCCATACGCCTCAGGATCTACTATTTTCAAATTATCGAAGGATAATAAATTCATCCCTCTGACGTATAATTTTGCTTTCGACACAAAGGTACTTTCTAATAGATTTTCGGGCAATTTATAATATACTTCGGCAGTACGCAGTTTTACAAATGAACGGTCTTTTACCCAAACAGAGTTTGTGTTGAAGTTGTTATCGTTTTGTGCCATGGATAATCGTGGAAACATGGCGTTCTGATGGTCGGGTGTCCAACGATTTTCGTAGTAATAATTCGATATATTGGTATTGTTGCGCAATGGCCAGAACATACTGGTAGTATTTAGCACAGCACTGTAATTGGCAACTCCTTGAAAGTTGGCATCAACGCCAAGCCCTTTGTATTCGAGATTAAAATTAACCGAAAAATAAATTTCGGGACTTACAGTATTGTACCCCAAAGCTACTTTATCCAATTCGTTAATTTTATTGTCATTATTTTGGTCTTTAAACTTAATATCGCCTGGCACTACAGTGGATAATAATTGCGCCGGACTTGCCGCTATATCAGCCGCATCTGTGAAAAATCCCAAGGCTTCGTAACCAAAAAGTTGATTCACAGCTTTTCCTGTTTGTTTCAAATAATCGTATTGCACAAAACCTTCGTTGCGATTTACTACAATACTTTTAGCATAAGTAAACTGAGCGCCCACATTGTATTTAAAATCACCTTTTTGACTGTTCACGTCTAATCCAATTTCAATCCCTTTGTTGTCGATAATTCCATCGTTAGCCATGGATGCTGTTGCTCCCAAAACGCCCGAAACAGTTCCCGATGTGCTTACTAAAATATCGGTTCTTCGGTCGTAATAAGCCTCAGCCGTTACATCAATTAAATTCCAGAAGCGACCTTCGATACCCAAATTTGTTTTGTGCGATTTTTCGTAGGTCAAACCCGTTGTGGCCAATCGTAACTCAGTCATACCGGCAGTGGATGTGTAATTGTCGGTAAAAAAGTAAGAACCACCAGTTCCGTAAGTCTGTTTAAACAACTCGTTTGATGTGGTATAATCGTTACCAACTACGCCATACGAAGCTCTGATTTTTAGATAATCAATTGCTTTTACATTTTTCAAAAATGATTCGTTGGAAAGTACCCACGCGGAACTAACTGCCGGAAACAAACCAATATTATTTCCCGGTTCGAGCCGGTTTGATCCTTGCCCAGTGAGCGATAAATCGACAAAATACTTATCGAAAAAGCCTAAATGCGTGTATAGATTAATCCTCTCACGATTTTGGGTTGAAAATTGCCCGTTGCCAATATACTGGTCGTGCATAAACATCATTTGGGAGTTCAATTTGAAATTTTCCCAACTTTTTTCGTACTGAATTTTGCCAAAAGCACCAAAACTACGCCACTGACTGCCCAATGAACTTGAGTAATTGGGTGATGAGTTTGTGCCTACAAGTGTCGAAGTTTTGTTTATTAATGTATCAACCGCGACATCAATCTGAGCGGTATTTTTTTGATAGCGATAGGTTTGCGACATGGATTCCCAGTAATCGGCTGAATTGTCGAAACCTACACTTAACTCTGCCGATAAGCCCTTCGCTAATCCCGAAAGGTCCTGCGACACAGTCCAATCGGCCAACAATGTACGTTGATTGGCTTTGCCATATCCTCTGGCAGCAATCATAGCCACAGGATTATTTGTCCAGGTATCGCTCCCACCCCATTCACCGGTCGAGGTTTTTACCGGAAATGCAGCAGCCGGCGTATTGTACAATCGGGGCATAATATCGGTTATCTGCGTGCCCGGTCTGTTCGATTCGGATATTAACCCAAGCAATTTTACACTGAAATTGGTGGTTTTGCTTAGTTGTACATCCAGATTGGTACGTATAGTCAGTTTCGAATATTTGTTTTGCGACGAAAATGAAGATACAATATTCTCCGGTTTCATATAACTATCGTGGTTTTGCAAATTAATAATGGTATTGTAACGTACCACCTTGCTGCCACCGTTTATACTTATGTTGTAGATATTCGACATGGCATTGTCTTTCAACACTTCATCCATCCAGTTCACATTCGGATACTGATCCGGAAACTTACCAGAATTGAATGCTGCAATTTCATTGTCATTATAGCGAGTGGCTATTCCATCGTTTGTAAGAGCTTCATTTACAGCTATGGCGTAAGTTTGAGCATTGGCAAATTGTGGTTTGCGCCGTTGTTGCAAAAATGCCTGATCGTACGAAACTTCAATTTTTGTTTTTCCGATAGCACCTGTTTTAGTTTTTACAAGAAGTACACCATTGGAACCTCTAAAGCCATATAAAGCTAACGAAGCTGCATCTTTGAGAATTGTTATCGACTCAATTTCTTCTTTTGTAAGTGTGCTTAACGGACGCTCAAACCCATCAACCAGCACTAATGGGTTATTGTTATAAAAACTACCAATTCCACGCATATTGAACGTTGTATTATCCTGGAATTCAAGACCTTCATTCTGTAATGCTGTTAACCCCAATCCGAGTCCATACAAAGCATTCGATGCATTTAGCGCCGAACTTTTCATAATTTCATCGGAAGTGATAATGGTTGTAGAAGCTGATGACTCCTTTTTGGGTTGAGCTATTCGGTTGCCCTGCTCTACAAATTCATCCTGCTTGCTTGTTATTGCTTCCTGTGCTGACACATTGCCTGCAAAAAATACAATTAAGGCTACTACAAACAAGGGCAAACTATATTTTTTATCCATAATATTTTAAAATTTAATGTATTAACAATATTGATATTACCAGCCTGGATTTTGAGTTAACCCGTAATCTTTATAGATTTCAGCTACCGGAAATGCTGCCATATACGATTTGGGATCAAAATTAATAACACCTCCGTCGCCATCCTGCCATGCACGTTTGAAAAGCGTAAATTTATGATACGAATACCTATTAGGTACAACAGTACCTTCGCGAACAATACGATAAATGCGTACACCTGAAAGCCGTTTTCTATAGTCATCAGCTCTTTTCCATCGTTTCATATCGAATAGACGGACACCTTCCATACCAAATTCGCGCGAACGTTCATCCAATACTTCATTTAAAAATACCTCTTTCGTCCAGGTTCTGCCGGGATAAGAATCTTTCAAACCTTTCAGACCTACGCGGGCACGTACCTGATCGATCCATGTAAAAGCCTCTTCGGTGCGTCCAGCCTGATTCAAAGCCTCGGCATAACTGAGGTAAATTTCGGCTAAGCGTAAATAGGGCCATTGTGCCGGAGCACCAAGCGATGTTGCCGAGTTTTTCTCCAAAATAAATTTGAAAACGCCCATACCCGATGCTGCTGAACCCGATTCAAATCCTTTTCCTCTGTCGCGACCACCCATCCATAATTCAGATTTTCGTCCCTGATAATCGACATTATTTACCAAACAAGTTTCATACAAGCGGGGGTCTCTATTAGCAAACGGATCTAAAAATACCGTATCGCCGGGTCCGTTAATTTTGGCTACTGCCAGTGTATCATTCCATACGTTTATGTCGAAAGGAGTTCCATCAGCCATCGGAAATAAGTTGCTATAATTGAGCGTCGGAACTGCAGCACCATAAGAGCCTAAGGATTGCAAGCAATAATAATTGGCATCCCAATAATTCGTAGGTATTGAATAACGAATACGTGTCGAAATAAGCATTTCGCTGGTTCCACGTGTAAAATAAGACTGTCTGAAAGCTGAACGTGCTTCCCCCGATGTCAAGCTATAACCACCTTCGGGATCTTGTATGTTTTTTTGAAAAAACAAATCACAAGCTGTAACTACATCATTCCACATTGTTTCATCTTTGCGTCCGAACCACACATGAAATTTATCAATCGATTCGTAACTTTTTTCAGTATAATAAGGTACATCATCGTTAAGAAGCGGACTGGCTGCAAATAGTAACATTCTAATTTTGAGACCTAAGGCAGCACCACCACTAAATCGTCCATCCCATTTTGCTACATCTGCTGCTGGCAGTTTCCAAGGGAGCACAGCCAATGCATCGTCGCACAAATCGGTAATGAATTTCAAGGTTTCCTTTGCCGTGGCACGCGGAATTTTCAAATCATCCTGTGTGGTAAAAGCCTTTTTCACCAATGGTAATCCTCCGAAATGACGATACATATCGGCATAATGACAGGCAATTATCATTTTAGCTTCGCCTTTCAGACGGGCTTTCGTAGTGGCATCCATATCCGGAACACGATCTACATTTTCAAGAAAAATATAAGCACTTCGAATGCCTATCCAACTACCTTCTAAGGTATAATGATATGCCGAACTATTGTTTTCTGCGGAGGCATTGTATTTACCAGTGTAGTAAATTTTGTTCACATTATCCCATGCCAGATAACTTTGGAAATTATCCGTGAGCGATTCGGGCAAGCCCATACCCATCGCATTGCCACGGGGGCTCCAATCATAATTTAAGCCATAAAACAAAGTGGAATAACTATTCCAAAGGAATTCTTGAGCAAATTCCGCTTTGGAAAAAACTGTGTCCATGGTGATATCTTCACCGGGTTGTTTATCTAAAAATGTATTGCCAAATTTGTAGTCATCCGTACACGAAGCTATTGCAATTGCTAAGAATAGCCCAACTAATATTTTATTCATTTTTTTCATATCTATTTCAATTAAAGATTAAAACGAAGCATTTATACCGATATTCATAATACGCATGGTAGGATAAGTAGGTCTGCTACTTGTTTGCGTTTCGGGGTCGGCAATTTTCAGATAATCAAAAGTTAATACATTGTATGCATTTCCGAAAATTTTGAATTGCGATACTCCCATCTTTTTTAAATATGGAATGTTAAGCGTTTTCGAAATTTCTATCGTTTTCAGACGAAGATAGCTGGCATCCTTGAGCCATAAGTCAGAATTGAAATCGTAATTGTTGGCTATCGAAGCAAACGATGCTCGTGGTAAAGTGGCAGTTGCAGCAGTTTCAGGCGTCCAACGGTTGTCGAATTGCGATTTCATCAACGAGCGATTTTGGGTAGAACCCAGTGGCACACGGAACGTTTCTTCCAGCAAACGCGAGGTCATGGTAGCTCCCACCCATAGCATACTGAATGAAAAACCTTTGTAGTTGAGTCCAATTGTTAAACCTCCATTCAGCGCCGGATAGTTGGGATAGCCCATAGCAGTATCATCATTGGCATCAATTACACCATCATCATTCATATCACGGTAAACAGCGTCGCCAGGCATTAAATTTCCCGGATGCTGTGCAATGGTTTTTCCGTTGTCAGTCATACCTTCGTAGTAAAGTCCAATGAATTTTTTTCCAAATTTTTGTCCAACCGGTTTGCCTGTAGCCCATTGATATTCGAAAGGCGATAATACTTCATCCTGAAATAAAATCGTGTTTTTGGTATACGACATATTCATGTTTACATAATAGTCTAATTTACCAATTTTATCCCGCCACTTTAGTGTCAATTCAGTACCTTTATTATCCACAACACCCAGATTAAGTACAGGTAAATTCATGGCCAAAAATCCGGGATCTCTCTTTTTGCTTGCTAAAATTCCTTCGCGATGTTCAAAAAACACATCAACCGACAAGGCTAATTTGTTTTTGATAAATGATACATCGACGCCATAGTTTTGTTTGTACGATGTTTCCCATGTAATAACCGGATTCCCAATTTTACCTTCGGCAATACCGGGCAATTTGGTGGTTACGTTTACACCAAAGTTGTATCCTGTAGAACCTGTAACATAACTGTTGGGCAAATAAAGAAATCGATAACTATCGTTTGCTTTATCATTACCAACCACACCATACGATGCTCTTAGTTTCAGGAAGCTAATAAGTTGCTGGTTTTTCATAAATGTCTCTTCCGAAATTATCCAGCCGCCAGATACCGATGGAAATAAACCAAAGCGAAGTTTAGGGTCGTTGGGGAAGTTTTCGGAACCGTTGTAACCCATGTTCATATCGAGCATATAGCGTGTTTTGTAATCATAAGTTACACGTCCAACCAAGCCAACATAACCCGTTGGAATTTCGGTGTAAGATGAAGAATAATATGCACGCGACTGATTGTACAATACCAAAGCGGTAACATTGTGGTCGCCAAAACTACGTGCATAATCCATACTTGCTTCGGCATACCAATTTCGTGCTTTCGAGAAGCTTTCGCCATACGAAAGAACACCTTCGTCGCCACTTTTAACAAATACAATATCGTTCATTTCCGATGCGGGCGTATTAGTTATCCATGTAATGTCTTTTTTATACCATGGTTTATAATTTTCGATAGAAGAAGAACGGTTTTTGGTGTGGTTGTAAATACTGTTATAGGCCCCTTTCACTTTTAGCGATAAGCCTTTTGTTATAAAATCTAATTTTTGTTTTAACTCCACATCGATATTCAAATCATTGCGTGTGGTGTTCGAAAAACCTTTTCCATAGTAAGAACTTAAACCATCGTTGCCATTAATAGGAACATACAAACTATTATTTGTTATCCATTTTCCATCCACTATCCCCGCTCCCACTATAGGAGTTGCCCAATATAAATAACGGAAAAGCTGCGATTGATCATCTACCTGTGGTTGGTTTCTGTTTTCAAGTCGACCACCCAGGTTAATTTTCATGGTAGTTGTCGACGTAAAATCAATATCTAAATTTGTACGGTAATTATACCGTTTAAAATAAAAATTGCCATTATAGCGACTATCGTAGTTTTCGAACAATCCATCCTGATATAATGAACCTAAGGAAGTAAAATAACGAACACGTTTGGTTCCACCACTAATATTAATGTTAGTCTGACTCTGTGGAGCTGTTTTCTTAAACAACAAGTCCATCCAATCCACATTTGGATAAATCAACGGATTACTCCCTGTGCGAAAAGCCTCCCGGGCTTCGGCCGAAAATACAGGCGATTTGCCATCGTTCTTTAGGCCTTCTTCATAAAAAGTCACCCATTCGTCGGCATTGGCAAATTCAACCATGCGAGTTGGTGTTTGGTAACCATACGAGCTGGTAAAACTCACTTTGGCTGTGCCTTCGTCACCGCGTCGGGTAGTAACGAGAATTACACCATTCGCACCACGTACTCCAAATACCGCTGTTGCCGAAGCATCTTTCAGTACACTTACGCTTTCAATTTCGTTAGGGTCGAGGTTGAAAAAGCTTCGTTCCACACCATCCACCAATATAAGCGGACTCGAATTGGCTGAGGTTAACGAACCTATACCACGTACAAAAATTTCGGGATTGTCAGCTCCGGGTTGTCCCGAATATTGTACCGACGATACACCACTCAGATTACCAGCTAAGATATTTCCGACATTGGGCGAAGGCGATTTCAATAATTCGGCTGTATTAATAGAAACTACAGCACCGGTCATAGTCACCTTTTTCTTTTGACCGTAACCAATTACCTGAATTTCGGATAAGTTTTGTGCGTTTTCTTCTAAGGTAATTTTGAGCAGTTGCTGCCCTTTAATTTTTACTTGCTGAGCCACGTAGCCAATATAGCTTACATTTAGCACTTCGCCATCAGTACGGTCTTTGATTGAGAAATTACCATCAATATCGGTGATGGTGCCGGCGGTAGCGCCTTTTACAGTTACATTTACACCTATTAAAGGCTGTCCTGAAACGTCGAGTACTTTCCCTTTTACATCGAACTTGCCTTGAGCAACAAGTAGTGCGGGCAACAAAAGAAACAAGAGTGTACTAAAACTCAGTTTTTTGTGAAATCGCATAATTATTAAAATTAGATTATTGTTGATTTTTACGTTACAAAAGTAGGACGAGTAAACAAACAAAACGAGTAGAATAGGTTCAAATAGGTGGACAATAGTACCAAAACAGCGCCTAAATGTTAATTTTTAAAACACTTAAATCACATAAGTACTTTGAATAAATTAATTTAAAGTTTTTAATACAATTTCTAATGTGACTTATGTAGTTCAATATTGAATTTTCAATATTTAGCTCCTTTAATATCCCATTTATTGTACCATTTCAATACGGGTATCCCGTTTTCGAATAAAATGGGCAGCCAAATATAACGACCATCGATAGGCTTTTTTGGTGTCCAGCGGTCGGCCATAAAAATATAGAGGTCTTTTTTGCCTTCTACTTTCTGAATATAAGTTCCTTGTGACTGAAATGTCAGGTTTGCATTTTCGCCCACACAGGGATTTCCCAATTCTGTCCACGTTCCAAACAGCGAATCGGCTACGGCCATACGTGCTGCATTCGGAGCCCAGCCTGTACAATCGGAAGTTATCAGAAAATACTTTCCGTTACGTTTTAAAATGGTGGGTGCTTCGTTGTGTTTGCCAACTAAAATGCGCATATATCGTCCGTTATGACTTTGATAATCGTCCGATAGTTCTGCAATTTGCAGTGTTTGGTTTTCTTCGGAAGCAAAAATATGATAGGCTTTTTTATTGTCGTCCACAAAAATGGTCATGTCGCGCGACATTTGACCACCTGCCAAATCGCGCCGAACGTATAAGCCATTTTCAACTGCTGATCGCAATTGCTGCCGTTCCGATTTTGGAATATCAGATAGGGTAAGCGTATCAGCTTTTTGTTCTTGGGTAAAATTCAAAGGATAGATTCCGGCATTGGGGCGGTACGAACGAACATATTCAAAAGTACCTGTAGGACTATCGCTTACAGCCATCGCCACACGAGCAGCTTTGTAGCCCTGTCCTTTTAGTTCCAAATGAAACCAAAGTACATACTTCTGTGTTTTTTCATTGTATACAACCTTTGGGCGTTCCATAATACATCCCTTCGTTATGTCCGAACTGTCGTTGTCGGTTACCACCGGCAATACCACACCCTCGAACTTCCAGTTAACCAAATCGCGCGACGAATAACAGTTTATGCCCACATTGGCTTCGTTTGATGTTTCATCTTTATGCTCGCCGTACCAATAATAAACGCCTTTGCGAAATAGCATACCGCCACCATGCGCATTAATGTGAATTCCTCTGTTGTCTTTCCACAGTTCACCAGGCACAATAGCAGTTGCGATGCGACCGGTAGAACAGGCAAGCGGTATAATACTTAAAACAACCAGCAGCCTGAATAGTTTCATTTTGTACTATGTTTAAACTAAAGGAGAATTGTTGAAATAGTCGGGACTTGACATCTGGTTGTAAGTTTCGCTAGGGCCAACAGGTGGTGTCGATTCCAACGCTAATGAAATTTCGTTGTCCAATTCAATAAGCTCAATCTGCGGCGCAATGTATTTTTTCTTTTCCATAAGTATTATTTTTCTAACCACAAAGAACACAAAGTTTTTCACTAAGAACACGTTGATTTTTTGTGCATTTTGTGTGTTCCTTTGAGTTCTTTGTGGTTAATATTTTTATTTTACGATTACTCGTGTTGATAATTCCTTTCCATTATCCAAAATCTGAACCACATACATACCAGCGGCAAGTTTGATGTTTGAAGTTTGATAGTTTGACGTTGTAAAGCCATTCGCTACTTGTTGTCCCATAGCATTGTAAATGGCATAATTGCTTTTTTCAGGAGCAACAATCACAATCTGATTGGCTGCATTTACAAAAACCTGCGCATTCAACCTTTCAGCTTTTTCAATTCCGGTTGTAACGCCTGGAGCACGGAAAAGAAGACTGAAACGACTTTCGTTATTGCTAATAGCTGTTGTGGTGTTAAACGTATATTGTATTTCGGGTAGCAACTCAGTTTGGGTATTTTGGTCGTTATCCAATAAATAAACTTTAGTGCCAACAGCAAAGTTACTAAGTTCAGATACTTTAAGTGTTAATCCGGAGGCAGCAGCTTTCAGTGTAAAGCCCAACGGTAAAGTCATATTATCGGTTACAGTTGTTAAACCGTTGATTACCAATTTTTCGCTACCTGCCTTTGTGTATAAATCAGGAACTTTCGTACTGTTATTGAACATTTTCGGAGAATCATAATTGTCGAAACTGTTTGCAGCTAATTTATCGAAATAAATTAATGCTTCGTCAGAAGCTGAACCGTTTGTTAATTGTAAACGAAGACGTTGGCGTACGTCATTTTCTGGAGCTTTAAACCTATTGCCATTGTCATCAGCATGCAAACGCATAGCGTTGGTAAACTTCATAGTGGTAGATGCACTGTTTACACGTACCCAAAATGCCTGCATTGGTGGAATAATGCCTGTAATTGTAGTCGCAGGTGTTTGATCAACAGGAATAGTGTAGCCACTTGTACCATTGTGTGTTACAAAAATATATGCATCTGCGTTACTTTTTGTGCGATACCAAAAACTCGTGCCAATTCCACTGTTGTTAACATCTGCTATTACGCTATTTGTGCCACTCCATCTTAAATAGGACGGATATGGGTTACCAACTAAGTTAAAACCGGAAGTAGCTGATACTCCTGTGCGTGTAAGATTAAATGCGGTGGTAATATCACCCGCATTGGTAGTGCCTGTGAAATTTACTGTTCCTGAAGTACCATGGCCTGAAACCGCCGTTTGTATATAACCACGACCTGCAAGAAGATTGCTCGTAACTTTGTCCCATTTTGATTGCGGTTCGTTCCAAACGACCACACTATCACCAAGCGATAACATTGTTGCTGTTCCCGCTGAAACTGAAGGACTAATATACCAATTACGACCGGCAGCTAAATATTGTTGTACGGTAGCATTGCTTACAGCAGCATTGCCTAAAAGAGTTGCAGTCCCCGTAGCATCGCTTTCAAAAATTACACCATTTGCGGCATTAATCGTATTTGCACCCATGGTGAGTTTGGCTGTGGGAGCCAAAATAATTTTGCTTATGGCTGGGAGGACACTATTCAAATTAAGCTCAGCACCTGCAGCGACTTCTATTTGCGAAGAACCACTAAGTGTAAGGTCGCCTGAATTAACAGTTCCACTTGAAACGGGGACAATAGTTGGGATAAAATATGCTCCCATAGTTGCAGCTGTACGGGTAGTACCTTCGTAGTCTGTTGTAACGCCCGTGCCTGTCAGTCCGGCCAATGATGTATTCGTTGATTTGTAATCAATTGCATTCTTTCCACCTACATTCGCAAATGCCGGATCAACATTCATACTATTTACATCGTTGCTTGTTACAATAGGCAATGTTGTGATGTCACTTCCACCATAATTTCCTAATGCCCCACCCGTACCACTGGCAATATAATCGTTAGCATCTACTGCTACTGTACCGCCACTTGTCATATTAAGTGCATAATGAATACCAGTAGCCCCATTATTTGAACGTGCGTTAACCAAAATATTATTCTTGTAATTTCTGATATTTGCTGTATTTTGACTAAACAAACAAGCGGAATTTAATGCAAGAGTTGTAGGTGCACCACTTAAGGAAACGGTATTATGATATGCACTCACACTTGTGGCAGCTGCAGCATCGCCAATCCCTCTAATCTCGTACGAATTATTGTCTCCTAATATCATTATGTTATTCGTTACTGTAGTTGACCCCAAATTAGACCAAATTCCCCAATTTGTTGCAGTAGTTGCACTGGTAATTGTGTTGGAATGTATAAAATTTGCATTTGCCGTAACCGTAGAACCTGTCCCATTCAGATTGATACCGTAAAGGTTTCCGCCTGAGGTTTTGTTGGTTAGGTTAGCTATTGTATTGTTGTTTATAGTAGCCGTACCCGTGCCTGTGAAATTTATACCCGTTGCGTTTTGATTTTTAAGAGTCGTATTGCTAAAATCAATATTTATTGAATTTGAGGCTGTTAAGCTTCCAACAATATTGTTGCTAATGGTTATAGTGCCTGCGCCTGATTTATTTATACCATTAAAGGTTAGAACTCCGGTTCCGCCAGTTCCGCCATTATAAGCCCTGATAGAACCTATTTGGTTGCTTTGACAAGTTACTGTACCTGTGGTGGAAATATTTATACCATTGAAAGAGGCGTTAGAACTACCAGTATAGGAATGAACAATAGATGATGCCGTATTATCTGTGGCCGAAGTTATATTATCTCCTATGACATTTCCTGAAATAGTTGCATCACCGCTACCACCAACCGAAATTCCTGTAAAGTTTTGGGTGCCGACACTTGTCGTCCAGCTTATATTCTGAATGGTATTGTCTTGTATAAGAGAAGTTCCAGTAGGCGTAGTGCCGAGCTGAATACCAATGAAATGACTAACTACTGAACCTGATTTTGTCATTTTTGATCCTCCGCAAAGGGCAGAATTGCCACCGATAAAGTTGCCGGTGATGGTGTGCGAACCTCCATTACCAGCCGCACCTATTTGCATAAAGTAGCGGTTTCCACCACTGCCTGTTACCACGTTGCCATACATACTGTTCCCAGAAATGGTATAGTTGTCGTTTATATTGGCAGTAGCATTTCCGAGAATTAATATTCCAATTGCAGGTGAGCCAGCAGCCATAAAATTAGTAAACTCATTGTTCGTAATTTGATTGCCTTTATTTGAATACGAAGTACTACCTGTAGCTCTTATAGCATATACAGGAAAAATGCTTCCGCTACTTGTGATTTTATTGTGATCAATCACGTTGTTTCCATTCCCATTGGTAATAGAAGCATTATCCCCAAAATAAATACCACCTGTTGTATTAGGGAGCGCACCAATTTTTATAGTGCAATATTTTATAATATTATTTTGAGCATCATTGTCGAATAATATAACAGGAATAGACGTGCTTGTTGAGGATAGTATTAAACTCGTAGCATCACCCACCGCAGGGGTGCCTGTTTGATTTACCCGACCATCGATGGTCACGTTTTTAGCACCATTTAAACTTATGTTTGCAGAAGAACAACTTAAAGTACTAACAGTAGGGTAAATTTTGAGGGTTGCCCAATTACCGTTACCTATTGTAATAGTAGGAGTTTCAGTTGTTGAAGCACTGATTTCAACCGTAATATTATTTTCACTTTGCCCAGTAAGAGGGATAGCTGCAATAGCAGCTCCTAAGGTGCTATAACTTCCATTTCCAGTTGCTGACCCTGCAACTGTTACTTGTGCCGTGGCATCCCACGAAATCAACATCAAAACAAGGATTAGAAATAAAGAATAAATTGTTTTCTTCATAAAATTATAATTTAAAGAATGATTAATTTTT
>MNZK01000028.1:0-22169 GCA_001873635.1 Porphyromonadaceae bacterium CG2_30_38_12
AAACGTTCCAACCCTTGTACATGGAAATAAAATTAGCAATATCTCTTGGAATAATATTGATAACGGCAATTGGATTGGCATTTGGGCTGCTCAAGGTGAAATTAATATTGGCTCAACGTCTACCAATGCCAATACCATTGGAGAATTATCAGGTAGTAATGCTATCGTTTTTACATCCACAACCATTGGACCAAACATGTATCCTATTCAAATAAATTCGTCTGACAAAGTAAGCTGCGTATCCAATAATATTGGGGCTTTGTCAGTAATGAATGCACGTTATTTAATTTGTATCAACAAAAACTCCGATGATGGTAGCACCTTGATTTCTAATAATATTATTGGTAGCAATTACACCGCAAACAGTATTAAAATAAGCTCCAACCCGCTTAATGCGACACAGTTTTTTACTGCTTTGCACGTTCAAGGTACTTTAAATACTGTTTCGGGAAATATGATTTCTAACTTAGTGTCATTATCCAAGGGTACAGGCTATGTACGTGGTATAGAAATAATTAATGGCTCTAATACTATTACGAATAATACAATTTCACGTATAGCATCAGCATCTTCCTATTCTACGTCTTTAATTGGTCTTACTTGCTCCAACAGTAGTTTTGATAATAATATTTCCGGTAATACAATTTCAGATCTTGAAAATACGAACATTGCCAACAATAATGGAAGTATCATTGGTATGAATTTGGATTACACAGGTACAAATAATGTTGAAAAAAATTTGATACGCAACATATATGTACCAACATCTACCACAAATACATCTATTTATGGAATAAAAACTTTAAATGGGGCGGCAACCTACTCCAATAATATTGTTCGTTTGGGTACAAATACAAGATCTAAAATATACGGTATTTATGAAAGTGGACTGCAGGATTGTAACTTATATCACAACACAGTTTATATAGATGGCAATCCAACTACGGGAGCATTAAATAGTTATGCACTTTTTAGTGCGAGTAATACAAATACAATTAACTACATCAACAATATTTTTGTAAATATGCGCAGTAATAACGGAGCCACCGGAAAACATTATTGTGCATTCCTCAATTATGCGTCTATAGGTTCGATTACAATAAATTATAATGAGTATTATGCTAATGGTAATGGTACAGTGATAGGAAACTTTGCTGGCACAGCTATCCCTAATATTCCTATTGTTTCTGGACAAGATGCTAACAGCATTCAAAGTGCTCCCGGTTTTCTGAGCGATGGTGGAAGTGAATCAATTGATTACAAAACGATTATCACAAAATTTACTGGGCTTGGTGGTATTGGCGTGACGGAGGATTTTGGCGGAAACGCACGCACTGCTTACCCAACTATGGGTGCTTGGGAATTCAGCGGTGAAAACATGTGGAAAGGAAATGTAAGCACTGATTGGGCTGATCCTATAAATTGGACTTTATCAACAGTGCCACCATCGGGAAGCGATTTAATTTTTGACCCACAACCCTTAAATCATTTGGTATTAGACGCCAATCGCTTAGTGAATAACATTACAAATCAGCAATCAAATTATAATATTGTTCTCAATGGCAAAAAGTTATCTATTCAGGGAGAATTAATTTTCACACATGGAGCTCAACTTGATGCAACATCTGTTTTGTCGATGTTGGATTTTTCTGGTTCGGATGTTCAAAATATAGCTTCAAGTGAATTTCTTAACGGTGAGGTTTACAATTTAAAAGCTAATAATCCGGAAAATGTTGTACTCGAAGGCGATTTAATTGTCAAGGGGAATATCACAACAGGCTTTGGAAAGTTCGATGCAATAACAAACAGTTGTTCAATTACTTATAGTGGGAGTGCAGGTTTTCAAAGTATTACAAATATTTTTTTAGACAGTAAAATTTACAACCTTATTGTAGATAACGCATTGGGGTTATTTTTGAATACAAACATTACTATTACAAATCAGCTCACTATCAATGCAGGGAAATTATTTATAATCAATTCTAACAGACAATTGTATGTAAATGGTCTTATCCTAAATAATGCCGGTAGTAGTGGACTAATTATTAATTCTACTATTTCGGGCACAGGTTCTCTTATTCACAATACAAATTCAGTGCAAGCCTCTGTAAAGCGTTACATTGGCGGGGCAGCCACAGCATGGCACTTCCTGAGTTCACCCGTTCAGAATCAATCTATTAATAACGCTTGGAAACCTTCAGGGAGTTATGGCGATGGGACAGGATATGATTTATACGTTTGGGATGAACCCGCTCAATGTTGGGTATATAATTTAAATACATCGGTGGCTCCTACTTGGAATACTGTTCATCCAACAGCTGATTTTATTGGAGGGAAAGGCTATTTATATGCTTTGCAAGCGACTAACCAAACCAAACTTTTTGCTGGTACTCTGAATAACGGAAATGTAAATATTGCAATTTCAAATACAGGCAGTGGCACAAACAAAGGTTTTAATTTTATTGGAAATCCTTATCCCAGTAGCATTGATTGGAAAGAAGATCTTGGGTTCTCACGCAGCATGTTAGAGCAAAACGGTGCCGGGTATGATATATGGGTGTGGAGCAATAGTGCTAATAACTATGGCGTTTACAATTCGGCTGACTTAACTGACACGGGGACAAACAATATTTCTCGTTATATCTCGCCCATGATGGGTTTCTTTGTAAAAGCAACCAATGCGGGTAGTTTCGTGTTTAAAAATGCGGCAAGAGTTCATAATCAGGCTGGAAATTGGATGCGTTCCAAATCATCTATTCAAAATATGAATTCTATTCGATTCAAGCTAAATTCAGAGGACAGCATAGGAACAGATGAAGTCATGATGCATTTTAATTCCGAATTGAAAGTAGGTGGTGCAGCTAAAATGTTCAGTCCGGTTAAAACCGCACCATCACTTTACATACAAAATACTGAGGGTAATTTCACCACCACATATTTGACTGAAAACGAGCCCAATGACTCAACAATTCTCTGTTTCAAAGCAGGACAGTCAGGTGCTTATTCTCTAACAGTTCAAACACCTGAAAATTGCAAATTACCTGTAATTTTGGAAGATAAGTTAAAAAACAAACTACATAATTTTGCTAATGGTGCATATAATTTTAAATCAAATACAACCGATGCTGCCGCTCGTTTTATCATTCATTTAAATGAACAGCCCAATATTCAGAACAAACTCAATTATTTACCTGTTTACCGTGTGAAAAACAACATCTTAGTTGACCTTACATTCATAGAAGGTAATTTCACCGTGCAGGTATTTGATACGAATGGAAAAATGATTCGACAAAGAGTTTTTGAGGGTGGATCATTACAAACAATAGAAATTGGCACAAGTAACATGTTAGTTGTTAAGCTTATGACCCAAAATAAAATACGCATTATTAAATTAACAGATTAAAAAATAGCAAAACACAATAAATATTACAATTCAATAGATTACAAATAAAAACGTATTATTAATTTTTTTTAAAACAGAAAAATATGAAAACAACCTTCAAAATTTACTTGCTTTTTGCAACCCTGTTTACAGGAACATTACTACATGCTCAAACTGAAAACACTTCTGCTTTTGCGAACCTAATTAGTCCGCTTACTATCACAGAAACAAGCAGTTTGCATTTTGGAACTATGACAGTGTCAGCTGCTGCTGGTACTTGTGTATTGAGTACTGCCAATGTTCGTACAGCTACTGGTGGTGTTACGCTATCCTCCTTGTCGCCAACCAGTACTAATGCAGCTTACAACACTACGGGCTCGGCAGGATTGAATTACTTAATCTCCTTACCAACCAATATGACCGTAACGCGCAATGGTGGCTCTGAAACTATGACTATTGATACGTTCAAATCTAGCAAAACAGGTAATTTAGGTACCATTGGCGCAGGTTCGAGCGACAACTTCACTGTTGGTGCTACTTTACATGTGGCAGCAAATCAGCTAGCAGGTTTGTATCAAGGTACTTTCAATGTAACAGTAGCTTACAACTAAAATTGAATTAAAATCAACAAAAAAAAACAATAAATTAAAATTATAAACTTATGAAAAATATTAAAACTTACGTCCTATTAATTGTTGCTTTTACAATGACAACAATAGAGTTAAATGCTCAAGCAAGTTTATCGGGAAAAGCAAAAGCTGAGATCACATCTCAAATTTCAATTAGTGACAACTCTGGTTTGCCCGGTGGAACAACTTTAAATTTTGGTTCTTTGGCTGTATCCACATCCACAAGCGGCACTTGCACCCTTTCAACTTCCAATATCCGTACCACCAGTGGTGGGGTAAATGCAATTTCAACAACCACATCCAGTACAGCATCTTTCTTAGTTAATGGGACAATGAATAAAGCCTTTGCCATCACATTGCCAGCAATTCCTGTTGTGGTTACACGCGCAGGAGGTATCGAAACAATGACTGTGGATAATTTTCAGGCTCGACCAATGTCTTCTGGTTCCGACCAGACAACCGGCACATTGGATGCCACAGGCACAGATAGTTTTTTTGTTGGCGGACGATTAAATATAGCTGCTGCTCAAGTAGATGGAGTTTACGAAGGAACATTCAACGTTACAGTAGCATATAATTAATACGACAACGCAATTCGTTTATTAATGAAAAAAACAAGTCTGTTTTTGCTTGCAAGTATGTTTGCATGTTATGCTTTTTCACAAGGTAACTTGCTGATTAATCCGGTACGCGTTGTTTTTGATGGTACAAATAATAATACTGATTTGAACCTCACGAATATAGGTAAAGATACTGCGGTTTATAAGGTTTCTTTTGTTAGTTACAAAATGTTAGAAAATGGTAGCTTTTTACAGCTGGAAAAAGCAGATACAGCTCAGGCTGCCGACAAATTTTTACGATTATTTCCTCGTAAAGTAATACTTCCTCCTAACGAGTCGCAAACCATACGTTTACAGTTACGAAAGCCTGCTTCGTTAAAAACTGGAGAATATCGCTCACACATTTATTTTAGGGCTGAAAAAGAAAATTCACCTCTTGGAATGAAAGATAAACGCCTTGATTCAACTAAAATGGCTGTTAGTATTACACCTGTTTTTGGAATTAGCATTCCTATTATTGTACGGCATGGTACGCTCAGTAATAAACTGTCGCTAACTGATCTCAATTTAGTGTCAGTAAATGACTCTATTTCGAAGCTAAATCTTACAATAAACAGGAATGGTGATAAATCGGCTTATGGCAATTTAAAAGTAATTTATCAACCACTCAAAGGTAAGGACATAGAAATAGCTTTTGTAAATGGAATTGGTATATACACTGAAATCAATAAACGTTTTTTTTCATTACCCATTCCTATAAATAATATAAAAATAAACAAAGGCTCTAAAATTATTGTTCGTTTCTTACTGCCCAGCGAACAAGGGGGCTCTGAATTATGCCGTTCGGAATTAGTAATCGCAGATTAATATACAACCAATGAAAAAATACAGCATAATCATCATAATTATAATGTTTGGGAGCTATGGTTTGGCTCAATCGGGGCCAAACTTACCACAGCGGACTGCCTTAGTAAGTGCCACACAAGCATTACATTTTGGAGATTTAACAGTGCTGTCAAATTCTTCGGGAGGAACAGTCTCGGTAGATTACAATGGTATTCGCTCAGCTACGGGGTCTGTGGTATTGCTGAATATGGGAAATGCAGCACAACAAGGAATTTTTGAATTAAAAATATGTCCCGGTCGGCTAATAAATATTACTTACAACAACACAATCACGCTTACCGGCAGCAATGGCGGAAGTTTGTTGTTGCATGTCGGCCCTGCAAATATTGGAGCAAGCGGTGCTACATTTTTGTCCAATAAAGGCTGTGATGATACGCACTATATTACGGTTGGTGGCACATTAGATGTTAGTTCTGTAAGCTCAAATCCTGCGGGTTTATACACAGGCACTTTTAGTTTAACCTTCGTGCAACAGTAATTTCAACATAAAAATTATTAATGTTTTACAATTTGAAGTTCGAGAAATTTAATAGAAAAAATTTAGTCATGCTCTTAGCAGGACTTTTGTTGGTTTTCTCCAATTTCCAACTTTTTGCGCAAGAAAATCAGGACCAAAACGTATTTGAACCATTTAATTTGAGCATTAAATTTGAGAAAATTGGCTGGCAAGATTTTTTTGTACTTTACAATGAAGAATCATCTCAAATATACCTTCCTATTGCAAGTATTTTTGATTATTTAAAAATTAACACCTCCACAATAAATAGTGGAAAGGTGGTGGAGGGATTTTATTTAGAAACACAAAACACGTACCGGATAGATTTTGATGCTAAAACAATTATTTTTGGAAATACAACATACACACTTAATTCCAATGATGCTTTGTATGATGTGGGAATACTTTATGTCTCACCAACAGTTGTCGAAAAAGTTTTTGATTTAAAAACAAAATTTGATTTCAGGTCGCTCTCGGCAAATATCTCAACCGACAAAGAATTACCAATTGTAAAAATCAGGAAACTGGAAGATGCTCGCAATAATATTAAAAACTTAAGTGGCGAAATAAACTACGATAAAAGTTATCCACGCAACTATCATGTTTTAAAACCTGGCATGCTGGATTGGTCTATCGCGTCGAATCAGTCGCAAACTTACTCCGATGAAACACGCGCTGGCTTAGCATTAGGAACTGAGTTTTTGGGTGGTGAATTAAGCGCATGGCTCTATTATTCTGATAAATATCGCTTTAACCGAAATCAACAGCGCTATCATTGGCGTTGGGTAGATAATAACTTTAAAGTTGTAAGGCAGTTTCAGCTCGGAAGAGTATATAATCGTAGCATAGCATCATTGCTTTATCCAGTTGATGGCTTTATGATTACAAATGCACCCAGTACCGTGAGAAAAGCCTTGGGTACCTATCAGATTTCGGAAAATACACAACCCGATTGGGTGGTTGAATTATATATCAATAATGTGCTGATAGATTTCACAAAAGCTGATGCTTCAGGTTATTTTAGTTTTGATGTGCCTATTGTGTATGGTTCTACCGACCTAACTCTAAGATATTATGGACCGAATGGCGAAGAAAGCTCTGAAAGAAAAACTTTCAGCATGCCTTACAACATGCTCCCTAAAGGAGAATTTGAATACAAAATTACTGGTGGTTCGTTACTTAATGGCTTGGGGTCGTTTTATGGTCGCGTTGAAACAAACCTTGGTGTTTCGAAATGGCTTACTTTGGGAGCTGGTTACGAATTCTTAAATTCAATTGTTGTAAATCCGCATATTCCATTTGGAAATTTCACACTACAACCTTTTTCACGCTTGTTACTTATGGGAGAATATGCTCACAAAGTTCGATATAAAGGAACTTTGAACTACAATTTTGCAAATAACTCTATGTTTGAATTAAACTATGCACGTTACGATAAAAATCAGAAAGCAATAGTTTATAATTTCTTAGAAGAACGCATGGCTAGCTTTTCTTTTCCAACAAGAATAAATCAAGTTTCAGCGCTAACAAAAGCTACTTTTCGGCAAAATATTTATCCCAATTTTCAGTACAACGCTGGCGAGCTGATGTTTTCGGCTTTTTATAAAAATTTCAATGCAAACTTAACTAATTACATTAATTACACAAGCTTCGATCATCAAAATTTATATAGTAATTTGGCTTTAGGTGCACGTTTTGCAAAAGGTTTTACCATTCGTCCATCATTGCAATATAGTTATTCAGACAAGCTATTGGTTTACTACAAGGCTGAGTTAGAAAAACAACTTTTTAAAAAAGGTTTTTTGACAGTGGGATATGAAAAAAATAATTTAGTGAATTTTGAAAGTGTGAATCTTGCTTTTCGATACGACTTCTCCTTCATGTCGGCTTATACCTCTGCTTTCTATAACAATGGTAAACTTCAAACATCGCAAAGTGCAAGAGGAAGTTTGGCATTTGACACTTCAAACAAATACGTCCATTTTGATGCGCGTGATGCAGTCGGAAGGAGCGGTATAACTATTCTTCCTTTTGTAGATACCAATTTTGACGGCAAAAAAGATGCTAACGAACCTTATGCTAAAAGTTTAGGGGTTAAATGCAACGGTGGGAAAATATATCAATCAAAAAAAGATTCGTTGATACGCATTGTTGGTCTTGATCCTTTTGTGGATTACTCCTTACAGTTTGATGAGTCAAATTTTGAAAATATAGCTTGGAAAGTGACTGCTCGCGCTTTGAAAGTAACTACCGACCCAAATCAATTCAAAACATTAACCATACCCATCGTCCCTCTTGGAGAGGTTTCGGGGACTGTAATTGATGGTAAAGGCAATGGCGTATCGCGAATTTTGATTAACATAACGAATGATAAAGGTAAATTAGAGAAAAAAGTATTGACCGAAAGTGATGGCTTCTTTTCATATTTAGGATTAATGCCCGGAAACTATCTCGCAGAAGTGGACTCTATACAGTTAGGGCTTTTAAACATGAATGCAAATGCAGTGTCCTTTGTTATAAAAAAAGATGTACGAGGAGATATTGTGGAAATTGAGAATATAAAATTATTACAAAACCCAACAAGAAATAAACCCAACGATAGTTTGGATAGTATTTTCGCAGCAAGCGTATCGACCAATAATAGTGATAACAATAATAATTTGAAATCTGACAATAAAGTTTATACTGCCCCTAATAATGCTAATACTATTTCAAATGTTGCTACAAACACAGCAAACGCCGAACTGCAAAATAATCTACAAAAGCTCAATACATATTCTAATAAAAATAATGCCGACCCCGAGAGGCTGCAAAACTATGATTCTTTATTAAATTATTCCTTACTATACGATTTCAATAAACCAGATGTTCGTACAGAATTTTATGGATCGCTCAAAGAACTGGGTAAAATATTGAAAGAAAATCCTGATTTAAAACTCGAAATACACTATAAAGCTCCCTTAGATAAATCTGAATTTGTTAATAAACTATTCAGTGAGCACCGTGCTAACAGTGTGCAGCGGATATTAACGAAATTTGGAATATCTCCTAAGAGAATTGTTATCTCAGGTTTTGACGAACCCAAATCCAAAACTTTTAGTGAAACAATACCGAAAACTACAGCTTATAACAAACGAGTAGTTTTCAAAGATAATTCGGAAAAAGAAAGGGCTAAAATAGATAGTATTACTCGAAAATCGTATGAAAGTTTTACAAATTCAGACCTACGAACTCTTAAAAAATCTTTTAAATACGATACTTCCGATGATATTTTTGAGGTAAAATGGAATTATATTTATTCAATATATTATGAACCAAACAGATACAACATAAGACCAAGTCAACAAATTGTACTTAACGCTTTGGCTGCTATAATGAAAAAAAATCCTTGCCTTAATATCAATCTGTCGTCGCACACAGATAGCGTTAGCACAGAGGAACATAACATGGAGTTGAGTAAATTGCGTTCAGGTTTAGTCTGGGATGCTCTCGTTAAAAATGACATTGAACGAACACGTATTGAAGCAATTAATTATGGGGAATTAAAACCATTTAATAACAATGCCAATAAAGCAGAACGTGCTGTTAATAGACGTGTCTTATTCCAGGTAGCTCCTACGGGTTGCCAATTAAATCTGGATAGCTTGATAACAAGTGAGATTCTGAACTCTTACGAAACACATGTTTCAAGTCAAATTATTATTCAGCACGATGGACGTTATATGCTTCAAACGGGTTTATTCAAATCAGAACAATTTGCAATACTAATGGCTATAAAACTGAATAGTGTAGTGCCTAATAATATTTATATTATTGAAGAAAAAGGATTTTATCGCGTAATTGTGGGATATACCAAAACTCGGAAAGAAGCCATGAACGTGGCAAGAATTATTCAAGCTACAGGTGTTATTGCCAATCCAATTGGAAAATAAATAAATAAATTGTTTCAGTATTGTTTTTTGAATATTTCTAAAAGGTATGCCTTCAAGCCTGTTTCATGGCAACAATCATTTCTTGAGGATTGGTTGAATTAAATACAGAACTACCTGCTACTAAAACATTTACTCCATGTTCAAAAAGAGTGCTTGCATTTTGTAGGCTAACGCCACCGTCAATTTCAATCAGACACGAAGGATTTATTTTGTCTATTAAGCTCTTCAATGTGTCAATGCGGTTGTAGGTTTGTTCGATAAATTTTTGTCCACCGAAGCCAGCAAAAACGGACATGAGCAGAACCATGTCAACCTGACTAATATAAGGTTCAAGTTTTTCTACAGGAATGTCGGGATTAATACAAATACCAACTTGAATGCCCTCAGCACGTATCAACTCAATCACATGTTGTGGGTTGGTAGTAGCTTCGTAATGAAAAGTTAACATCCCAGCACCAGCTTTGGCAAAGCGTTGAACGTATTTTTCGGGCTCTACAATCATGATGTGCACATCAAGCATTTTACGACAATGTTTTTTGATTGCTTCAATTACGGGAAATCCAAACGAGATGTTCGGCACAAATACGCCATCCATCACATCAAAGTGTAGCCATTCGGCTTCACTCATATTTATCATTTCGCACATAGCCTGAAGATTTCCAAAATCAGCCGATAGCATGGAGGGAGATATTATTCTTTTCATTAAAATTTAATAGATGACTGAAACGTAAAACTCAATTGCAAAAATACAACAAAAGAATCTCTTAAGCAATATCTTTACTATTGAAGTCACGAACAAATTACTAAATACAAGCAATTGAATCAAAAACAGATTGTTACATTCTGTTAAAGATATACGTTTACACGAATAGCCGCTTTCTTTTTGCTATTTTTGCAGCTCAATTGTAAAATAATTAGTAAAAATAATTTTAGTACGTAAACCCATAAAGCAAAGAAAATGAACAATTTCCTAAGTTTTTTCACGCCAAAAGAAACAAAGTTTTTCCCTGTATTAAAACAACTTTCGCAAGTTTCAATCCGCGCATCGGAATTAATGATTGAATTACTTCAAAACTACAACCACGAAACAATTTCAGATTATTACAAATTAATTAAGGAAGAAGAAAAAAAAGGAGACACGCTAACGAACAAAATTTTTGATGATTTGAATTCAACTTTTATAACGCCATTTGACAGGGAAGATATTCATACTTTAGCCAATAAAATGGATGATGTAACTGACATTATCAATACATGTGCTAAAAAAATCATGCTCTACAACCCAAAACAAATTCCTGCAAGTACTTTGCAAATTGCGGTTGTGCTTAAAAAATGTACTATTGCTATCGATAAGGCTGTTCAGGAATTGGATATACTTAAGAAGAACCCCAAAAATGTGAAGCAATACTGCAAACAATTGCACGATTATGAACATGATGCTGATGATGTGTATGAAAACTTTTTAATTGAGCTTTTCGAAAACGAAAAAAATGCTATTGAGGTAATTAAAATAAAGGAAATCATGTCGGAATTGGAAAAAGCGACAGACATCGCTGAATATGTTGGTAAAATTATTCAGACCATTATTATAAAATACGCCTAATAAACGCTAAAACAACATGACACTTCTTATAATCGTTATCGCGTTAGCATTAATATTCGACTTTATCAATGGTTTTCACGATGCAGCAAATTCAATTGCTACAATAGTATCAACCAAAGTTCTTTCGCCATTCAAAGCCGTTTTATGGGCTGCAATGTTCAATTTCGTTGCTTTTTTTATTGCCAAGTATTTTAGTGGTTTTGGCATTGCCAATACCGTTTCAAAAGCTGTTTTAGAGGAGTTTATCACACTACCTATTATTTTTTCGGGTGTGCTGGCTTCCATTTTTTGGAACTTGCTAACCTGGTGGAAAGGGATTCCGTCGTCGTCGTCGCATACATTAATTGGTGGTTTTGCAGGAGCTGCCATAGCCGCAGCTGGCTTTACGGCTATTAAACTGGAGGTGATAATAAAAATTGCTTCATTCATTGTGTTGGCGCCACTCATTGGTATGATTATATCTATTTTGATTACCATTCTGATAATGTATATTTTCAAACATGCTAATCCTCACAAGTCCAATCTGTTATTCAAAAAATTACAACTGGTTTCTTCTGGACTTTTTAGTATAGGTCATGGCTTAAACGACTCCCAGAAAGTAATGGGTATAATAGCCGCTGCTTTGTATGCTGCCTACCATGTGAATGGATTGGATATGGGTATTCACGACATCAAAAGTATTCCCGATTGGGTAGCATTTGCTTGTTTTGGGGCAATTTCGCTCGGTACAATGTCTGGCGGTTGGCGTATTATAAAAACAATGGGAACCCGTATTACTAAAGTTACACCCTTAGAAGGCGTTGCTGCCGAAACAGCTGGCGCTATTACCTTGTATATTACTGAAATTCTGAAAATTCCGGTAAGTACCACACATACAATCACTGGCTCAATTATTGGCGTTGGAGCAGTTAAAAGACTTTCGGCTGTGCGTTGGGGTATCACAAAAGATTTGATGATTGCTTGGGTGCTAACGATTCCTGTAAGTGCATTGCTGGCAGCTGCAATTTATCTGCTTGTTGGTAATGCCTTGCTTTAATCTGTAAGATTTAGTTATAAAAAAAAGCTTCGTGAATAAAACTCACGAAGCTTTTTTTATTGCTATTTTTTTTCTATTTCTGAACAAGTACCCAAGCATCTGGGAACCGTTGCGAAATTTGATTGATCAGTTTGTGCGCGTCCCCGTAATCGTTAAATGAGGCAATCAATACGCGATACATAGCTTGCTCATTCACAACAACTAAAGCCTTATTGCCTTCGTTTTTTAAGGTTGATTGTAAGCCTTTGGCATTCATCTGGCTCTTGAAGCTTCCCACCACTACGTAATACTTAGCAGTCAAACTACCACCAGCAACACCATCGCCATCCACCAAAGTAAATCTTTCATTGCGCGTAAGCTCTTGTTCTGGCTGTAAGCTTGGATCTACGGTTGTAACCTCTGCCTGTTGTGTGTTGTTCGATGGTGCAACGGTAGAGTTTGCCTCAATATTAGCACCTGTAATTTTAGTAACTTTTTGTTTCGTCTTACAGGCTGAAAATAAAGTTGTAACGAGCACAATAGTTACAAAGATTTTGATTGCATGATTCATAAAATAATTTTTTGGGGTTTTTAAATGAGTTTTTTAATGCTTATGCAAATATGCAACTAAAAAATATCATAAACAAAATTTTACAACTATTTTAATAAAAAAAAACGAAGTGTAGAAAACAAATTGAGAACTGAATTCGTTAGACTAACATAATTTAAAATTAAACCAAACATAAAAAT
The DNA here is from genome assembly GCA_001873635.1 of Porphyromonadaceae bacterium CG2_30_38_12. Lineage (GTDB taxonomy): Bacteria > Bacteroidota > Bacteroidia > Bacteroidales > Paludibacteraceae > Paludibacter. Next base: position 13,274 of record MNZK01000028.1, read on the forward strand.
AAAAATACAGATTATGAAATTCTCATTGCCCGAACTTCCTTATGCACACGATGCGTTGGAACCAGTTATAACTAAAGAAACGATTGCTTATCATTATGGCAAACATCACCAAACATACGTTAACAATCTGAATGGATTGGTTGATGGGTCTGCTTTTGTTGATGCAGATTTAGACACAATTGTTAAAAATGCGGATGGTCCTATCTTTAATAATGCTGCTCAAATTTGGAATCACAACTTCTACTTCTTATCATTAACCCCTAACAAAGGTACGCAACCTTCCAGCCTGTTGGCAGCTGCATTGACTGAAACTTTTGGTTCTGTGGAGGCATTTAAAGCTGAATTTAACAAACAAGCCGTAAGTGTTTTTGGTTCAGGTTGGGCATGGTTAGTGAAAGATGCCGATGGAAAATTAGCTATCGTAAAAGAAAGCAATGCTGGCAATCCGCTAACAAAGGGATTGATACCACTACTTACTTTTGATGTTTGGGAACACGCTTACTATATTGATTATCAAAACCGTAGAGCTGATTATGTAGCAGCTTTGTGGGATTTAGTGGATTGGAACGTGGTATCAGCAAGATACTAAAGCAAAACATTTTAAATTGTTTTTTAGAATAAATATTTTTTTTATATAACAAATCATTTACATTAAAGTTAAAAAAATTATGCCAAAGATTAACACTTATCAAGACATTAGTCTGATAGACAGAGAAGCAAAAAAAGATTACATCGATCGTCATTCACCGTTTATTCATACCGTAGATGAAGCAAAAGCAGGTGAAAAACTCACAGTGAAAGTTAAAATGGGTAATGAATATGTTCACCCTGATGATTTTGACCACTTTATCAAATTCATCCAATTGTGGAATGGTGATACACTTTTAGCAGAAACAAACTTCCCACCCGGAACACTTGGAAATAAAGCTGGACATGCCGAAGTTGATTTTTATATTGTTCCTTCTAAAGATTTGAATCTTGTTGCCATGGCGTATTGCACGAAACACGGTTTGTGGCAAAGTGATCCCAAGGCTGTTAAAATTAGCGAATAATTCTACATCCTATACAATCAAAATAAACTGCAGGCTGAAATTCTTTATGGAATTTCAGCCTGTTTTTTTAGATAAAATTAAATAAATATGCAAATTAACATCAAATTAATTTGTAAAATGCGTGAGATATAAAATATTACTGTATTTTTGAGCAAAGAAATTGCCATGAAGATACAGTTAAAAAACGAAACATCAACTCTTAAAGCTGTCGTGCTTGGTCAATCCATTTCCATGGGTCGTACGCCCTTGTTGCATGAAACCTACGATGCAAAGTCTTACGAAACTGTGAAAATAGGTACCTACCCAACTGAAGAAGATGTATCAAATGAAATGTCGGCTTTTGAACGAATACTGCGACAATATAATGTTGAAGTTTTTCGTCCCGCCACCATCCAAAATTGCAATCAAGTGTTTGCGCGTGATGTGGGTTTTGTTGTTGATGATAAAATTATTATTTCCAATATCATTCCAAACCGACAGGATGAAAAAGAGGCTTATCAGCACATTTTTAATCAAATATCTTACGATAAAATATTTAATTTGCCCGAAAAGGCGCATGTCGAAGGTGGTGATGTTGTGTTGTACAACGACACAATTTTTGTGGGCGTTTACAAAGATACTGATTACGCCCAACTTAAATCGGCAAGAACAAATGTGTATGCTATAAATTTTTTGAAAGAAATACTCCCAGAAAAGGATATTATAGCCTTGGAGCTAATAAAACACGATACCACCCCCTTCAAGTCGATATTACATTTAGATTGTGCATTTATGCCCGTATCGAAAAATAAAGCACTAATTTACAAAGCTGGCTTTTCTGATAAAAAGCAATTAAAAACAATTTATAAAATTTTTGGCAGTGAAAATATATTTGAAATAACCGAGGAAGAAATGTATTTAATGAATACGAATATATTTTCTATTTCGCCTCAAGTTGTTGTTTCGGAGCAAAAATTCGAACGACTAAATGAGCATTTAGAGCAAGTTTGGAATATCAAGGTGGAGCGCATTCCATATTTCGAGGTGTCCAAAATGGGGGGTCTTCTTCGTTGCTCAACCTTTCCTCTTTTGCGTGAAAATGATTGAAATAGATATTTATGAAACAAAATACAAATACAATATTGCTTGTTGAGCCAGTGGCTTTTGGTTACAATGCACAAACTGCCAAAAATAACTTTTTTCAGCATGAAGATGAACGTGAAGCTTCTGAAATACAAGAGCTTGCTTTGAAGGAGTTTCGCGCGATGGTTAAGGCTTTACATGATGTTGGGATTAAAACCATTGTTGTAAAAGATACTGTGGAGCCACATACACCCGATGCTATTTTTCCAAATAATTGGGTTTCATTTCACAGTGGAGGCGAAGTGGTTATTTATCCAATGTACGCTCCAAACCGGCGAAATGAAAGGCGATTAGATATTGTAAATCAAGCAATAGGAGGTAATAACCGTAAAATAATTTCGCTTATTGCTTTCGAGGATAGCAATAAATATTTGGAGGGAACGGGCAGTTTAATTTTGGACAGAAAACATCATATTGCCTATGCCTCTATTTCGGAGCGGACGGATGCAACTGTTGTGGCTGAGTTTTGTTCGAGATTAAATTACCAATCAGTGCTTTTCCACTCTTTTCAAACTTTTTCGGGTAAGCGATGCCCAATTTATCATAGCAATGTAATGATGAGCGTGGCAGACCATTATGTTGTTATTTGCATGGCGAGCATCGAAAACGTAAGCGAACGCCTACAATTGATTGTGAGCTTTGAGAAAACAGGTAAAGAAATTATTGACATATCGGAAGCTCAAATGCATGCCTTTGCCGGCAATGTGTTACAAGTTCAAAATGCTGTTGGTCAAAAAATTTTGATTCTGTCGCAAACAGCATATCAAAGTTTAAGCAAATCGCAAATTGATAAACTCACAAAATACAACAAATTATTACCTATTGCCGTTCCTACCATCGAACATTATGGAGGTGGAAGTGTACGATGCATGATGGCGGAAATATTTTAAATAAATACAAATAAAATGGAAAATAAATCAAACGAATTTATTGCTCTCGAAGAAAAATATGGTGCTCATAATTATCATCCACTCCCAGTTGTTTTAGAACGAGGCGAAGGCGTGTATGTATGGGATGTTGACGGAAAACGATATTTCGATTTTCTATCAGCATATTCAGCTGTAAATCAAGGGCATTGCCACCCAAAAATTGTGGAAGCCCTAACCGAACAAGCTCAAAAACTCACACTTACATCGCGCGCTTTTTATAATAACAAGTTGGGTGTGTACGAAAAATTTGTAACGGAATTTTTTGGTTACGACAAAGTGTTACCCATGAATACGGGTGCCGAAGCTGTAGAAACCGCCATAAAACTTTGCCGAAAATGGGCTTATGAGAAAAAAGGACTTGCCGAAAACTCGGCAAAGATAATTGTGTGTGAGCAAAATTTTCATGGGAGAACAACCACTATTGTGTCGTTTTCGGTTGATAAAGAAGCTTACAATCATTACGGACCATTCACGCCCGGATTTCTTGTTATTCCATTCAACGATGTGGTAGCGCTACAAAAAGTGCTTGCCGAAAATGCTGACATTGCAGGCTTTTTGGTGGAACCTATTCAGGGAGAAGCGGGAGCTCGCACTCCTGATGACGGCTATTTGAAAGCATGTTACGATGTTTGTAAACAGCACAATGTACTTTTTATTGCCGATGAAGTGCAAACGGGTATTGCGCGTACAGGAAAATTGCTTGCGTGCGATTACGATGCAGTGCATCCCGATATACTTATTTTGGGGAAAGCGCTTTCAGGAGGTCTTTATCCGGTTTCGGCTGTGTTGGCAAACGATGAGATTATGCATGTGATTCGCCCGGGTCAGCATGGATCTACCTTTGGTGGGAATCCATTAGCAGCAGCTGTTGGCATAGCAGCATTAGAGATTGTAAAGCAACAAAATTTAGCTGAAAACGCATTCAACTTGGGTGTGTATTTCAGAAAAGCCATGTCCGAAATTTGTGAAAATTCGACCATAGCCTCGTATGTAAGGGGCAAAGGACTTTTAAACGCACTGATAATTAACAATCAGAAAGAGAAGGATTTAGCTTGGGAAATTTGTTTGGAATTAGCAAAAAATGGTTTATTAGCAAAACCTACACATACCAATATTATCCGTTTTGCTCCGCCTTTAGTTATCACTCAAACCCAATTGGAGGCTTGTGTGGAAATAATTCGCAAAACCATTCATAGCTTTGAATAACAGTATTCTTATTCAAACTAAAAGTATAAAAAAAATTATAATTCGTATTCTACACCCAATTCATTTTTTGAAATCCATATTTTTATGTAAGTTTGCATCTAATAATAATGATGTAATAATTTAGATTTCAAAAGTATGAAAAAGTTAAGTTTTATAGCCATGTGCCTTTTAGTGGCAACGCTGGCATTCAGTCAGAAGCCTGTTATTTCATTCGATGTAACCAATTACGATTTTGGAAAAATCAATGAAGAGGACGGCAAAGCAACTTATGTGTTTAACTTTACTAACAAAGGCAATGCACCCATGGTTGTAAGCAGGGTGCAAGCTTCGTGTGGCTGTACAACACCAACATGGACCAAAGAGCCTATTGCACCAGGCAAAAAAGGTTCAATTACCGTAACTTATAATCCCTTAGGACGTCCGGGCATTTTTACGAAAACGATTACCGTGTATAGCAATGCTGCTGATGAACAAACGACCTTAATTATTCGTGGAGAAGTAATCCCCAAACCTACTTCAAAGAATGACTCCTATCCAGTACAGATGGGTGATTTAGGGCTACAAAACAAGACAATCATGATGAATAATGTAGAGAAAGGTAAAACACAAACGCGCGAAATTACCATTCAAAACACTGGAAAAAATAACCTTCGTCCAACTTTAGAAAACTTACCTGCTTATCTGACTGCTACTGTGAGCCCAGAGATTATTAAACCGAATGAAGCGGGCAAGATTAAAGTTAGTTTCCTTTCTAAAAATTGCCCACAATGGGGACCTACGAACGATGAAATTTATGTGGTGCTGAACGGAAACAAAAAGTTTAGTGATGAATATCAGCTGCGTGTTATAGCTAATGTTATTGAGAATTTTAGCAGTTTAACTCCTGACCAAAAACGCAAAGCGCCCATTTTGGAAACAATAGGGCGAACTGTAAATATTGGAATTGTGAAAGCTGGAGCTAAAAAAGCAGCTAAGTTTAAAATTTCAAACAAAGGTATTAATCCATTGGAAATTCGTCGAATTATCAACAATAATCGTGAAGTAACAGTTACAAAATCCAAAATGACTATTGCCGGAGGAAAATCAGAACAACTATTATTGAATGTGGATGCTAAAAATTTAGCTGCAGGCGAGTACAAAAAAACAATTACTATTCAAACCAACGACCCTGATAACTCTTTTATTATCTTGGTTCTCAACTGGAGTGTGCAAAAATAAATCATTTTAATTACCTATTCTGAATTTCCGACAATCCTTGTTATTGGCGGATTTTTTTTGTATTATGCAACATCAACATCCCGAAAACGAAGAAAAATACAAAGCCTTACACGTACAATCGGGCGTGAAGGACGTACCCACTGTAAATCCATACTTTAAACCAAAGCGGAAATCAAAAACCTTAGTTGTATCAGACTATGTAGAAGGCATTTTAGCTGGAGATATTGCGATGTTAGGGCAAGCAGTTACATTAGTTGAAAGTTCATTAACAAAGCATCAAACTATAGCCCAGCAAGTGATTGAAAAATGTTTGCCTTATAGCGGAAACTCCATTCGATTGGGCATTACTGGCGTACCGGGTGCCGGCAAAAGTACGTTTATTGAAGCATTGGGAATGAATTTGGTGAAAAAGGGCAAAAAATTAGCCGTGTTAGCCATCGATCCAAGTAGCGAGCGCTCCAAAGGGAGCATTTTAGGCGATAAAACGCGCATGGAGGAACTCTCGGTAGCAAAAAATGCGTTTATCAGACCTTCACCTTCTGCAGGTTCTTTGGGTGGAGTAGCACGCAAAACGCGTGAAAGCATCGTGCTTTGCGAAGCGGCGGGTTTCGACACAATATTTATTGAAACAGTGGGCGTGGGACAATCTGAAACTGCCGTTCATTCTATGGTCGATTTCTTTTTATTGTTGCAATTGGCAGGCACGGGCGACGAATTGCAAGGCATAAAGCGAGGAATTATGGAGATGGCTGATGGCATTGCCATTAACAAATGCGATGGTAGCAACGTACAAAAATCAAACTTAGCAAAAGTGCAGTTTGAAAGTGGATTAAGGCTATTTCCTGCACCCGAATCGGGTTGGACGCCAACAGTAGCGACCTGTTCGTCTATCCAAAATATTGGCATTTTCGAGATTTGGGATATGGTAAATGAATACATTGCATTTACAAAACAAGTTAGTTACTTTGATTACAAGCGTAATTTGCAATCGAAGTATTGGATGTACGAATCAATTAACGAGCAATTGAAAGCCGATTTCTATAACCATAACACAATAAAAGCGTTACTTGCCGAAGCCGAAACCAATGTTATTTCGAATAAAGTAAGTTCATTTATTGCAGCCAAAGAACTTTTAAATACATTTAGGGGTTTACAGTATAAAGAAAACTTGTAATTTTTTTCACAAAATAAACCCTCATGTCCTTCAAACTTACATCGAGCTATCACCCTACAGGCGACCAGCCGGAAGCTATCAAACAGCTTGTGGATGGACTAAATAGTGGCATTCCCTTTCAAACTTTGCTTGGAGTTACTGGTTCTGGTAAAACTTTCACTATTGCAAATGTTGTTGAAAAAGTGAATCGCCCTACGTTAATTTTAAGCCATAACAAAACCTTGGCAGCCCAGCTTTATAGTGAGTTTAAATCCTTCTTCCCTGAAAATGCAGTTGAGTATTTTGTATCGTATTATGACTATTACCAACCCGAAGCTTACTTGCCGGTGAGCGATGTTTACATCGAAAAAGATTTATCTATCAATCAGGAAATTGAAAAATTAAGGCTTTCCACTACATCGCAATTATTATCAGGAAGGCGCGATGTACTCGTTGTGTCATCCGTATCGTGCCTTTACGGAATTGGCAATCCCGAAGATTTCACCAGCAACGTGATTGAGATTTATCGCGGTCAAAAAATTGTTCGAAATGTATTCTTACGCACTTTGGTTGATAGCGTTTACAGTCGCAATGAGATTGAATTGAACAGGGGCAATTTCAGAGTGAAAGGAGATACCGTTGATATTTTTCCGGCTTATGCCGACTACATTATTCGCGTTGTTTTTTGGGGCGACGAAATCGATGAAATAATGACCGTTGAGCCTGTTAATCTTAAAGTCATTGCCCATTTCGATGCTTATAAAATTTATCCCGCCAGTATTTTTGTAACCACCAAAGAGCGGATTGCAGCTGCTATGTCTTTCATTGAGCGTGACATGCAGTTACAGGTAGATTTTTTCAAATCGGTTGATAAGCATTATGAAGCTAAACGTATTTACGAAAGGGTTAATTACGATTTGGAGATGATAAAAGAATTGGGCTATTGCTCGGGCATTGAGAATTATTCACGTTATTTTGATGGTCGTCCGGCAGGCTCAAGACCTTTTTGCCTCCTCGATTATTTCCCAAAGGATTACCTGATGGTAATTGACGAAAGTCACGTAACGATTCCGCAAATACGCGCTATGTTTGGCGGTGATGCTGCACGAAAATTAAATTTGGTGGATTATGGCTTTCGATTGCCTTCGGCAAAAGATAATAGACCTTTGCGTTTTGAAGAATTTGAAACGCTTACTCCTCAAACCATTTATGTGAGTGCCACGCCTGCCGATTACGAATTAGCTAAAAGTGAGGGTATTATCATTGATCAATTAATTCGTCCCACAGGTTTGCTTGACCCAATCATTGATGTTCGTCCCAGTTTAAATCAAATTGATGACTTGTTGGAGGAAATTACTGTTCGTACCGAATTGAACGAACGTGTATTGATTACTACCCTTACCAAGCGAATGGCCGAAGAGCTTACCGATTATTTGGCAAATTTAAATGTGCGCTGCAACTACATTCATTCCGATGTAGATACCTTAGATCGTGTTAAAATAATGGAGGACTTGCGGCGAGGCGTATATGATGTGTTGATTGGTGTAAATTTGCTACGCGAAGGTTTAGATTTACCTGAAGTTTCTTTAGTTGCAATTTTGGATGCCGACAAGGAAGGTTTTTTACGCTCTCACAGGTCGCTCACACAAACAGCAGGACGAGCCGCACGTAATTTGAATGGTCGCGTCATCATGTATGCCGACAAGATAACGGAAAGTATGCGAAAAACAATTGACGAAACAACTCGAAGGCGTGAAAAGCAACTGGCATACAACGAATTACATAATATCACACCTACAGCCATTGTGAAAGGCGAACGAAATTCGTTTAGCAACGGTGAGCCCAAAGCTTATGTTGAGCCAGACTTGAAGCAAAGTATTGCTGCTGATCCAGTTGTGCAATACATGTCGAAGCCTGCATTAGAAAAAGCCATTGCAAAAACCAAAAAAGCTATGCAGGAAGCTGCCAAGAAACTCGACTTTCTGGAAGCTGCACAGTATCGCGATGAATTTATGAAATTAGAAGAAATTCTAAAATCAAAATAATTTTCTTGGGGTAAAAAAAAACGGGTAGAAATCTATTTAACCTGTACTTTTTTGGATAGATAAGAAATTAAAGAATTTGGTTTTAATAAATTTTGAATACGCTTGTATGGAATTCGTACTTCGGTTATTCCCAAATAATATGGACCGATTTCGTAGGGGTTAAATACATAA
>MNZK01000028.1:22201-53552 GCA_001873635.1 Porphyromonadaceae bacterium CG2_30_38_12
TTGATAGCATCAACCCAATAATCTGATTTGTCAAGGCTTTTCATAGTTTCAACTCCTTCATATTCATTGCTTTGCTCCACAATACGTTTTCGAATAATTTCAGCCAATTTTGTGCTGGTACCTTTCAAAAAAATATCATCTTCTAAAATTTTCTTACCTGTATTTAGATTGAAATTAAAATAATTCACCGTGTTTAACCCATGCGCACCTCCCATAAAAACGTATCGGTTTATGCCATACGAAAAGATTTTCTCATCACTTAGCAACGAAAAGCCATCTAACAAATGCTCATTATTAAACGAATAAGGTGTATTACTATCCATTTCGATCAGGATGGGTTCATTGGTTAGTTTGTACTCTTTTTTTATGTCTGCTACGAACTGTGTAACAAGTGAGTCGTTGTGATATTGTAAATACTCTGCGCCAAAGAGATTAAGTACAATTTCGTTGCGAACAGCACCAAGAACAGTTTTACTATCCAAGCACACAGGAATTTCGACGTCAATTTCGATATTTAACGAACCTTTTGATGTATCAGGAGCTAAATAGTAGCGTTCGCTCTTTGCTTTGTCAATTGTTCGTATTGTTTTTTGACGGCATGAAGTTACTGAAACAAAAGCTAACAACAAAACTACCAAGCTAATCGAAGTATTTTTCATTATAAAATCACATATTTAATTACACAGTGCAAATGTATAATTTTTAATGCAATTATTTTTACAATAAACCAAAAATATAATTATTATTTTACACTTATTCCTTTATAGATAATGATTTTATTTTTAGAAAACTATAGCTCTATAACGAATTAACTCAACCCAAGGTGTTGCCATTGGGCTATATTATGTTTAGCTTACAGCCAAAAAACGAAAAATTGTAGAGCGACCTAAGCGCCTATATCAACAACATTTAAAAATAAACTATAATTATTTCAAAAATAAATCACAGAAAGAACGCTTTCCAGCATCAATTCTCTATATTTACAACGTAATTCATATTTATATAATTTACTGGAACAGTATTTGTTTTTATGTATTTGTATAAATTATCGAACTAAATTAATTTTTAAACATTAAAAAAAAATCAAATGAAAAAGAACATTTTTATTTTAGCATTAGCAGTTATGTTTATATCGGCAACTGCAATGGCTCAAACCGCAGCTCCCAAAAAAGCAGAAACAAAAAAAGAATGCTGCAAAGCTGAGGCTAAAGGCGATAAAGCTTGCTGTGGTTCAGCCAAAACCGACGGTTGTAAAGGAGAAAAAGGTGCTTGCAAATCGGACAAAAAAGCTACTGCAAAAAAATAATTTTTCAGCAGCATATAACTTCAAAAGCCACAAAGTGAATTGTGGCTTTTTTTGATGCTATTCACGAACTATATTTATCACTTAATTTATGTTTAGAACCAACATCGAAATCAAACCATCGGCATATACAATTGATTATCAAAGTAAGTTACTTATGATGGGTTCGTGCTTTTCGGAGAATATGGGTAATAAGCTCACTGACTGTTATTTCAATGTCGATGTCAATCCTTTTGGGACGCTATTTAATCCTATTTCCATTCAGAAAGGTTTAGAGCGTTTACTCTCTAATAAAGACTTTTTGGAAGAGGAGCTGGTTTTAAGCGGTGAACTTTGGAGCAGTTTTGCGCATAGCAATTTGTTTGCCCATACCGACCCCAAAATAGCTCTTAATACCATAAATGGGAGATTTAAAAGTGCTGCTGAACAGTTTCAAAGTCTTGACTATTTGTCTATAACATTTGGAACTGCATGGGTGTATGATTTAAAAACCACGCAGCAAGTTGTTGCTAACTGCCACAAATTGCCTGCTAACCATTTTATTAGAAGGCGTTTAACAGCAGAAAAGATTGTTGAAATTTATGCTGCTCTTTTAGACAAATTATGGCAGATAAACTCAAATTTAGTTATCATTTTCTCAGTAAGTCCGGTCAGGCATTTCAAGGATGGTGCCACTGAAAATAATATTAGCAAAGGGATATTGTTGCAAGCCGTGCAAGCACTTGCCCAAAAACACGAACGGGTTGACTATTTTCCATCTTACGAAATACTCGTAGATGAATTGCGCGATTACCGATTTTACGCGAACGACATGCTGCATCCATCAACTGTGGCTATTGATTATATTTTCGAAAAATTTAGTGCCTGCTTTTTTAGCAAAAACACCACACTCCTATTGAAAGAATTATATGCTTACAGAACTTCCATACTGCACAGACCAATACATCCAACTACACAAGAGAGTCAAAATTTTAGAGAAGCACTTAATGAAAAAAGGTTGAGTTTAGAGTCCCAATATCCATTTTTAGTTGGTCGGCTTGAACAACCAATCCTCTTAATAAAATAAATTATCTGAATATTTTAGGCTCTACAACGAAAAAGATGTGTAAAATAAAGCGTGCGAAATTTTGACACATAGCTTTTGCCTTCAGCAAATGAGAGCCATATTCTTGTTACGAATCAGTAATAAAATTGCTTTTTTTTACAATTCATTTCTACTAAATAAAAAAAAAATACATTATTGTGTTTATCCGACAATTTTTCGTAAATTTGTGATTTAAAACAGTGTTGTCAAACATATTTTATAAAATTTAATGGCAAAAAAACGTCTAATTGACTTGGTACCGTTAGAGGAAACCCTCAATTTTTGGGATGTACTCACTCCTGATGAACGACAGTATTTACGTAATAATCATACTGTTCAGGAATTTAAAAAAGGCGAAATTATTACGTGCGAAGGGGATGTTCCAACACATATAATGATTTTAGAATCGGGCAAAGTAAAAGTTTATAAAGAGGGTATTGGGAGCAGAACTCAAATCATTCGTATGCTTAAACCTGGTGAAAACTTCAGCTATCGAGCCATGATTGCTAACGAAGCTTACAACACTACCGTGGCGGCATTTGAAGTTTCACGCGTTTATTTAATTCGAAAAGATATTTTTATTTCTATTTTAAAGCATAATAATGCCCTTTGTTTTCGTTTTTTAGAGGAATTAGCAACCGATTTAGGCGCATCGGATGCTCGCACTGTAAATCTTACACAAAAGCATATACGGGGGCGGTTGGCTGAGGCGTTACTTCTTTTGAAAAGAAATTATGGCGTAGAAGCCGATGGTGCTACTATCAACATTTACCTCTCGCGCGAAGATGTAGCAAGCCTTTCCAACATGACTACATCCAATGCTATACGCACGTTGGCACAGTTTGTAAATGAGCAAATTATAGCTATGGATGGTCGAAAATTAAAAATTATAGAAGAAGATCGACTAATTAAAATTAGTCGCTTAGGATAAAGATTCTCCAAACAATGGATTCAAATCAAATTCACGAAACTTACAAAATTGTTTTACATGCACTAAGCTCTAAAGAGCTGAAAAATGCTTTTCAAAAAGGGCAGTTGCTAGTCGATGAGTTACAGTCTGGAACACACATTGACCGTCTAAACGATTTGCGTGTTAATTACACCCTGCTGCTTGATTATTTTATGCGAGGCGTGGACGATGCCGAGCGTAAGATAGTGTACAACAGAATTGTAGCTAAGTTTTTTACACTTATATGCGAAGTGCGCGAAGAGCTGATGTATCGGAACGCTACGAATTTTGAATACCAGCAAAAACGTTATTTCCCCTTTCGTCTTCATTTTTCTTCTTATGGCAAGTTTATAGATGCTTTCAAATACTTTCATGCAGTCGAAAGTCAACAAATTGAAAATTTTCAAGGACGAAAAAATTACGAACAGTTATTCGTTGATATATTTGCTATATTTTGGCTTACAACAAGCTATAAAAACGATGAATTAACGCTATTTCAATACCTAACAGATGTCAGCTATCCGGGTAGGTTAGAAAAAAATTTAGTTGTTTCGGCATTGACTTTAAACTTGTGGCGTATGTTTGACGAAGAAAAGTTACAGCTTCTTCTTCAATGCTGCAATCATACTGATGTTGAAATCAAGCAGCGTGCTTTAGTAGGTTTGTGTTTTGTGTTAGCGCGCTACAATCAATTTTTACCTTATTTTCCACAAATCCGAAATCGTTTGGTTTTGCTCGCCGACGATTCAAAAACGGCTGTTAATTTTAGGAATATTATTGTTCAAATAATAGGTACGGTAGAAACAGATAAAATAACTAAAAAGTTACGAGATGAAATTCTCCCTGAGGTGATGAAAATCAGCCCTTTGCTGAAAAACAAAATGGACACTGAAAATTTGCTTCAGTCCGACGAGTGGGCTGAAGAAAATCCAGAATGGCAAGAGTTGTTAGATAAAAGTGGCGTAACTGAAAAATTGCAAGAATTAACCGACTTGCAATTAGAAGGCGCCGATGTGTATATGGGTACCTTCTCAATGCTTAAAAACTTTCCTTTTTTTAACGAAATAAGTCATTGGTTTTTGCCTTTCGATTCGAGCTTTAGTGTTGTGAACGAATTGTACAGTGCCAACGAAGCAACCACTGTTGCAGCATTTTTGAATAACAACGCCATGTGTAATTCCGACAAATACTCATTTTGCTTTAGCATATTACAAATGCCCGAAATGCAGCGAAACAATTTAAAACATGCTTTTAAATTGCAAGCCGAGCAGTTAGACGAAATGGCAAAAGATGAGGCTATTTTGATGCCTGAACAATTTTCAAAAAACATCTCCAAACAATATATTCAGGATTTATTTCGATTTTTTAAGCTTTTCACGAAACGAGCTGATTTCTCTGACATGTTCGGGTCAGCACTTTTTATGCATCGTACTTATTTGTTTGATATTTTGACATCAAATAGTGATTTGAAAAAAGACGTTGCTGAGTTTTATTTTTCAAAGAGCCAATATCAGCAGGCTATCGATTTGCTAAGCGAATTGGTAGTTGAAACTGAGCCTCAAGCTGCTTTTTTTCAAAAAATGGGTTATTGCTACCAGCAAATTTCTAAAATTGATTTTGCCTTGGATGCTTATTTAAAAGCCGACTTAATACTGCCTAATGACCTCTGGACAACAAAGAAAATTGCCTTGTGCTACAAGTTGATTGGCGATTTTAAGCTTGCTATTGACTACTATAAACAAGCCTTTTTGTTAGCTCCCCATCAACATAATTTACAGTGGCAAATAGCCAATTGCTATATAGAAATTGCCGATTATAAGTCAGCATTAGAGGTATGCATTGAAGTCGAATTGCAGAATGCCGGTAGTGTAAAAGTGCAACGTGCTATTGTAAGGTGTGCCTTGCTACTTGGTAATTTATCGCAGGCGCGTTACTATGCTCAACAACTGCTCGATGCAAGTCCGGAAACTGTAGATTACCTACAAGCAGCTTACATTGAATGGCAGGATTCAAATATTTTGAAAACGGTTTCTTTGTTAAAAAAAGCCATTGCTACTGAAAACAACGATAAGCAAGTTGTTTTTGAAATGCTGCGTAATGACTTCAAAAAAATGAAGCATGATGGCATTTTATTGCCTGATTTTAACTTGATTTGGGATGGTTTACATTAAAAATTTGTTTGGTATCTAACTCAATTTCGCCAAACTCCATCATGGCATTGAAAATACATATACGTGTGTAGTTAGAAATTTCATTGGCTGCAATATCCTTTGCTATTATTTTATTTTCGCGTAAAAGTGAAGCCCGCTGTACGCCCTCGATTATAGGTAGAGTCGGTGTGAACCAGTGCTTTCCATCCCACAAAGCCACGTTAGCATACCATGTGTCGGATATATATCCCTGATTTACAATTAGAATGTCGTCGCAGCGGCCTCTTTGCTCGTAAGCTGCATTCAGGGAAGTTCGCTGCTCTAATTTATAAGATTTTGCCTCCATTGAGGCTTCAACTAATTGTAAACTCTCAATAGTACGTCTTTTATAGGGCACTATTTCGGTAAATTGAAGTGTAGAATCGAAAACCAAACGACATTTGAAAAGTCCTTTGTCAGGGACAGTCAAATCGGCAATAATTTTTGCCAAATTGATAAGTTCTGAATGGGGATATAAATCTTCAAAAGCTCTGTTGATACGATGTTGATGGTAAGGCAAACGATAAAATTTACCATCAAGAAGTTTGATAGATTCAATAAATCGGCACATATACTTTTTGAATTAGTTCTTCATATTCTTTATCTAACTCGCTTTTGAAAGTGATACCGCCACCACTTTTGAATACCAGATTATTGTTTTGCTGTTCGATAAACCGAATCATGACAGCAGCATCCATGTTTTTACCATCGAAATAGCCAAAAACGCCCGTATAAAAACCACGTTCGTAGCCTTCTGCTTGTTCAATTATTTCCATCGTTTTAGCTTTAGGTGCGCCGCTGATTGAACCCGCAGGCAGCATAGCAAAAACAATATCACCAATTCTCCCCATGTAATTTGCTTGTATAGTTCCCGAAATTTCGGAGCTAACTTGTAGTAAATCAGTGTTGTTTGTTAATAATTTTTCAACATATCGGTATCTTTCTACGTGCACATCAAAAGCCACCATGCTTAGGTCGTTTCGTATTAAATCCACGATGGTAGCGTGTTCTGCTTTTTCCTTTTCATCATTCAGAATTTGTGTTTTTGCATCAGGCATATTGGCATCGATGGTGCCTTTCATGGGATAGGATGCAATTTTATTTCCCCTAATTTGAAGAAAAATTTCTGGTGAAAAACATGCAAATTTATTCGTTAAAAGGAGTTTGTAACGTGCATTGCCACAGGCGTAAAGTTCGTTTAAATTGAAATTTGAACTAACTTGAGTGGGCTGTGTGAGGTTCACTAAAAATGAATTGCCAAGCTGTATTTCGTTTTTCACAGAAGCAAATCGTTTGCTATAATCTGATTTGCTTACAGGATGAACCGACCATGTAAATGGCTTATGATTAGATTTTTTTTTAAATCTTTTATCGCCAATGAGCGTTGTGCGAATGTAGTTGGCATCGATTTTATTTTTGTGAATACAATAGCCATTTTCACCTTTGAAGTCGATAACAAACAAAAACGGCTCGCCTTGTAAAGCAAAGTCGTTCATGCTTGTTTTTAACAAGTTCTTGTTTAAAAGAGAATAAGGGAAAATAGGCATTGTGATTTTATTTTTCGATGCTTAATAACCGACCCGTTTCAGGACTTACCCTAATTTCTGTAGCATGACTACTCAGAACATCAAGGGACACAGGAACTACAACTCCAAACTGTGGCATCGCAATATTTTGCGATAACAATGTTTTCATACCATTCGTAATTTCTACTTTTGTAGGTGCAGGATACAAGGTGTTAAGTACAATATTTTTTGGCTTTTTATCTTTTTCTTGGGCAGCATTCCAATTGATTTTTTCAGCTATTGTGTTTACGAAATAGGGCGCACCCGATAAATCGTTGGACGAAACTAACCCTTTGAATGTTGAAAATCGGAAAGCTATCTGCATATTCAAAGCGCTGTCTGGAATAATTTGAACAGATTGTTGAATGGTGTCCAGCGTTATTTTACCCACAAACAATTCCGTTAGTTCTTTTTCCATGCGATTCATACCATCGATCATGGCGTGCATAGACGCGCCATCTGCTGGTAGATGCTCTAAGTCTCCAGTCAATAAGCTCAAACGGCTTTCGCGAATACGATATATTTGTTTGGCAGCACCTTCAGCAAGTTTTGCCGTAGAGCCAGCCATCAAGTATTCTTCTCCCAAAGGCAGCAAATCGTTGGTCTGATATTTTTCAGTAGCTACATTTAACTTTGCTGGCATAGGCTTCGATATGGGAATACTCGTGGTGCAAATATTGATGCCACAAAGAATACCACGCTCATTAACAGCTAATTTGTTGAAAGCATTTTTTTTGTTGGGAAAAAGCTTGTACGTTCTTTTTGAATCAGCAATTGTTTGCGTTGATAAACCTATTGATTGTAGTGCAAAAGAAGTTTTATTCTCTAACACAATTTGCTTGGTAGCTAAGTAGCGTTCAGCATATTGATAATAAATTCCTTGTGTTTGTGTTGTTTTCACACAGGTTATATCAATGCTTAGCACCGTTTTGGGAAGCGAATACACCAAAGCAGGTTCGTTTTTGGCGAACGATAATTGTTGCGAAAATGAAAACTCAACAAATAAAAAAACAACTACAAGACTTAAAATTGTTTTCATACGAAATAAATTAATTGCTCGAAGGTTCATCTGAATCTTCGATATTGTTGGTTTGTTTGAGTGAAAAAATAACATGCATGCAGCATTTCTTTTTTCAAGCCAGTTTCATGATATCTTGCTGATGTCGAACCGACTCTTCATGAATTGCAACTAAAATAGTTTTCATAAATTCTGCATCCATGCCCATTTCCACAGCTTGCGAAATTCGATGTTGTAAAATTTCATCATAGCGTTGCGTTTGCAAGATGGGCATGTTGTGTTCTTTTTTGTACTGGCCAATTTCTTCCGATATACGCATCCGGCGCGCCAACAATTCTAATAAACTTTCGTCCTGCTCATCAATCTGGCGGCGTAATGCCGATAAATTTTCAGTTGTTTGAGTTGTGTCGCGTATCACCAAGGTGTTGAGAATGAAATCTAACACTTCGGGGGTTACTTGTTGCGAAGCATCACTCCATGCTTTTTCGGGATTGCAATGCGATTCTACAATCAAGCCGTCGAAGTTTAAGTCCATGGCTTGTTGGCAAAGAGGTGCAATAAGTTCGCGCTTTCCACCAATATGACTGGGATCGCAGATAATAGGCAAGTTTGGAATTTGACGATGCAATTCAATGGGGATGTGCCATTGAGGTAAGTTGCGGTATATTTTTTTGTCATAAGAGCTAAATCCACGATGGATGGCACCTATGCGTCGTATGCCAGCGTTGTAAATACGTTGGATAGCGCCAATCCACAAATCTAAATCTGGATTTACAGGATTTTTTATCAGCACAGGTATGTCCATTCCTTCAAGAGCATCAGCTACTTCCTGCACGGCAAATGGATTTGCAGATGTGCGAGCGCCTATCCACAAAATGTCCACATCATAAGCCAATGCTTCGCGTACGTGAGCAGCCGTAGCCACTTCAACGGCAGTGTACATACCCAATTCAGTCTTTACACGTTTCAACCAAGGTAATGCCATCACGCCATTTCCTTCAAAACCTCCGGGTTTGGTACGTGGTTTCCATATACCTGAACGAAATATTTTGATGCCACGCGCCGAAAGTTTTCGGGCTGTATCCATTACTTGTTCTTCCGTTTCGGCACTGCAAGGCCCTGCTATTATCAAAGGACGTTTTGCATCAACGCCTGGTAGTAAAATTGATTCTAATTCCATGATATATTTTTTTTGATTTATTTTTTATTGTTTTTTTTTAAAAGTAAAATTTTTATTCAATTATTTGATAAGACTTTAATTCTCTTGAGAGCCTCGATAAGCATATTTTCGTTAGCGCAAAGTGAAAGCCTTATATAACGCTTACCTTTGTCGCCAAAGATAAAACCTGGTGTGAGAAAGACTTTTGCCTCGTACAATACACGGTCGGCTAATTCGCCACTATCGCTATAAGAATCAGGTATTTTTCCCCATAAAAATAAGCCTACCTGATTGTTGTCGAACGTACAACCTAAGGTTAAAAGTATTTCTTCAGCCAAATTGCGCCGTTGGCGATAAAGCTTAATATTCATTTCCTCGTGCCAAGCATCGGAGTTGTTCAGAGCAGCGATGGCAGCGAGTTGCATAGGTTTAAATTGTCCACTGTCGATGTTGCTTTTCACTTTGAGCACCCAGCTTACAAATTGAGCATTGGAAGCCAACATTCCCATGCGCCAACCAGGCATGTTGTGCGATTTGCTCATAGAGTTGAGCTCTATGCTTATATCTTTAGCACCGGTTATTTGCAAAATACTTAAATGCTTGTTATTCAGAATAAAACTGTAAGGATTATCGTTGCAAATGACAATGCTGTGTTTTCTGCCGAAAGCTACTAATTTTTCAAACAATTCTTTCGTTGCGCTTGCACCCGTAGGCATATTAGGATAATTGACCCACATTAATTTTACCTGACTTAGATCCATTTTTTCTAAAGCCTCGAAATTTGGTTGCCAGTTGTTTGCCTCGTCCAAATCGTAGCTTAGCACCTTGGCTTGCACCAAATTGCTCACCGATGAATAAGTTGGATAGCCGGGGTTTGGCACTAAAACGCCATCGCCGGGATTAAGAAAAGCTAATGAAATATGCAAAATTCCTTCCTTAGAACCAATAAGTGGCTGTATTTCAGAGGAGGCATTTAAGCTCACATTGAACCATTTTTGATACCAATCGGCAAAAGCTTGGCGCAATTCGGGGATACCCACATAAGGCTGATAGCCATGTGCAGTAGGATCTGTAGCTGCTTTAGTGAGCACTTCGATGGTTTCTTTGGATGGCGGCATATCCGGACTGCCAATACCCAAACTAATAACCTGATTGCCAGCAGCATTCATGGCAGCAATTTCTTTGAGTTTTGTTGAAAAATAATATTCGCTTATTGCGTTTAGTCGGGTTGCGGGAGTAATATGCATGGGAATGTTGTTGATGTGTATTTATTCTTTAGGGGTTCTTCCTTCGGCGTATTCGCCTAAAGTTTGCAATTCGCTAATTAAAGGCTTTATAGCAATTAAAGATTGTTTATAGCGTTCGTGATTTGAAAATTTAAAATCGACATAAAACTGATATTCCCATTCTCTGCCAATGATAGGTAGCGATTGGATTTTAGTAAGATTGATGTCGTAAAATGAAAATACAGAAAGGATTTTTGACAAGCTTCCCTCGGCATGTGGCAAGCTAAAAACAATGGAAGCTTTATTGATAACTTCATGCTGCTGAATTTCGTCAACAACCCATTGATTTCCAAAAATCAAAAAGCGCGTAAAGTTACGTTTATTGGTTTCAATGCCTTTAGCCAAAATATTTAATCCGTATATTTCAGCAGCACGCTCACTACAAATTGCAGCACAATTTGACATATTTTTACTGGCTATATCCTTTGCTGCCAGTGCGGTATCCTCATGTTCCACTACTTTTACCGTAGGTAAAGTATCCAGAAAGTCGCCACACTGCATAAGAGCGATCGGGTGCGATTGTATTTCACGAATGTCGTGAATAGTTTGTCCTGGGAGTGCTGCCAAACAGTGCGAGATTCGCAATTTATGCTCGCCAGCAACCGGTAATTTGTGCTCCTTGAGCAATTCGTTGTTTTGCAACAGGCTTCCTGCTATGGTATTTTCAATAGCCATTATCCCCACCACGTTGGGGTCTTTTTTGATTGTTGTAAATATGTCGCGAAAAGTTACGCAAGGAATAATTTCAACATCTTCGTTGCTAAAAAACTGCTCTGCAGCGATGCCGTGATAGGCGCCCAGCCCCCCTTGTATGGCTACTCGTTTCATTTGATACTTGTTTTTATATAAAAAAATCCTACCCAAAAAATGTTGAGCAGGATTTAATATGTTGTTAATAGTTAGTTTTTTGCATATTTACTTACATTCATCCTGCTCTCACTTGCTAAAGTAAAAGTAAAAATAAAAGTATGTAAAAAATCGGTTCATTAGCTACGTTTGAATAATATTGTTTGCAAAAGTAATATTTTTTATGAATAAAACAAACTTGTTTTGAATATTCGTTCAAAAATATGATTCTTTATAGGATGAGCAATTCATTGTAATTTTTGGCGTGGGAATTATTTTTTTGCTTTAAATCTTTCGTTTAGCTGTTTGGTAATTTCAGCAGTGATGTCATAGCCTTTTTCGGCGTATAATATATTGTCGCTGGATGTATTGCTAAAAATGATTTCGTACTTCTTGTTCTTATTATAGTGTTTGAGAAACGCATTGATAGTGTCGCGAAGTTGTTCGCTCATTTTTTGTTGAACTTGCATGATTTGCTGACTTAGCTTACCATCAAGTTGTTGCAATTCTTGCTGACGCTTTACTAAGCGAGCTTGTTCTTGTTCGGCACGCTCACGACTTAAAAATGCATTTGCTTCTAATTTTTTTTGAAATTCACCCATTTCAATTTGTAGTTGTTGGGCTTGCGTGTTGATGCTTAGGCGCGAATCTTCTTGTTTACGAATGAGTGATTCGTTGGCGTCTTTGGCAAACTGATAATTGGATAAGAGGGAGTCAACATTGATGTAGGCGAAAGGATATTTTCCTGGTTTGGCTACTTGTTTTGCATCTGCACTAAATGTAGTAGATTCGTTTTTGTTGGTGCCGAAAACTTTTACAAATAGCACAATGACAGCAATTAAAAGTATTGCATTTAAAATGAGGGAAAGGTTTTTCATTCTGATAAAATTATAATTTGGTTATTTCTGTATATACTTGGTTGTTGTCTGTAACCTTTGTTTTTCGGGCATCGCGGTCTTGTGTCGTTGCGCAGTGTACCCCCTTATCTTTTAATGCTTGTTGTCCTCCAATGTGAATGTTCGGAAATTCACCATTTTTAATAAAAAATATACGAAATCCGAGAATTAAAACACCTATAATCAATAAGATAGCCGAAACTAAAAATGCTTGTATCATGTTGTATTTTTTTTTATATGTGCAAAGATAATTTTTTTAAAATAGGAAAAGTACTTATTCCTTATATTTTTAGTAATTTGAATGTTTACAATTGGTTTTTAACTCAAATTAAGATGCTGTGTGTCCATTGAATTGAAAAAGATAATAAATTTCTCTCACTTAATTATCATGATTTCGTTTAAATTTGTGGTGTAGCGGGACGATAACCTCCCTGAATGCCAACATTTCTTACACACATGTTGGTATAGTGAAAATTATAGGCAACAAGGTTTTCGTTATAGAAGCCACAGCGCCAGAGGGTGTTCAGCAAATAAGCATCGACGCATTTATGCAAAAAGCAGCCTGCAACCGAGGACAAAAATTTTTTACAGCTGCACGATTAAAACCAAAATTTCAATATATAATTCCACAGGCATTGGTTCGTTCGAGCCCAATCGAAAATTGGCATGCCCTACGATTCTGCTTACAGCGAAAGTAATAATGCCTTTTATTGCAGCGAACTTGTGCAAAAATCATTCGTTCAAACGGATGGTTTGCACTTGTTCCCAGCAATAAAAATGACATTTAAAAACGAGCAAACAGGCAGTTTCGATGCTTATTGGATGTCGCATTTCGCAAAACTCGGCATTCCAATTTCCGAAAACGAACCTGGCAGCTATCCTGCCCACATGTCAAAATCCGATTGCATCAACATTATTCATAACTATTTTTGATTTTCATAATCGAAATGACCATTTTTCACTCTTCTAACGTACTTAAATCGCCTTCTGGAAGACCTAATGCTCTGGCTTTGAGCACACGGCGCATTATTTTACCACTTCGCGTTTTTGGCAACTGATCGATAAAGGTAATTGCTTCTGGCTTTGCAATAGGACCCATGTGCGTAACCATAAAATTGATAAGTTCGTGTTCTAATTCTGGTTTTGCTTCGTAGCCAATGCGCAGAATGGCAAAAATATGGATACAATTTCCTTTGATAGGATGCGGCAAAGCAATGGCAGCCGATTCGGCAATGGCGGGATGACTTATCATCACGCTTTCTATTTCGGCACTTCCAAGACGATAACCGCTCACTTTTATCACATCGTCGGTGCGACCAATAATCCAGAAATAGCCATCTTCGTCTTTTTTAGCCGAATCACCAGTTAAGTACCAGCCTTTCTTTTTATATTTTTCCCAATAAATATCCAAATAACGTTCGGGCGATTTAAAAATACCTGCCGTCATGCCAGGCCAAGGCGATTTGATAACTAATGTTCCTTCTTCATTGGCTTTCACTTCGTTTCCCTCATCGTCAACCACCGCTATTTCGTTACCAAAAAATGGTTTTGTTCCTGATCCGGGTTTCAAAGGCGTTATTGGTAACGGTGTTATCATAAATCCACCCGTTTCAGTTTGCCACCACGTATCCATAATCGGACATTTGCTATTTCCTATTACCTCGTGATACCATTTCCAAGCTTCGGGATTGATGGGTTCGCCTACTGAGCCAAGCAAACGTAACGAACTCAAATCGTTACGGTTAGGCCACGAATCGCCAAAACGCATTAAGCCTCGAATAGCCGTTGGCGAAGTGTAAAGAATATTGATACCGTATTTTTCGACCATTTTCCACCATCTATCTGGATATGGATAAGTGGGTGCGCCTTCGTACATCAAAATGGTAGCTCCATTCATAAGCGGACCATAAACAATGTAGCTGTGCCCAGTAATCCATCCCGGATCGGCAGCGCACCAATAGCGATCGTCGGGTTTAATATCGAAAACGAGTTTGTGCGTAGTTGCTGTGTAAACGCTGTATCCGCCGTGGGTGTGCATCATTGCTTTTGGCCTGCCCGTAGAGCCCGAAGTGTAGAGCAGAAAAAGCATATCGTTGGAGTCCATCTCTTCCGTTTCGCATTTGGTAGAAGCTATGGGCAATGACACCAAATCTTGGTACCAATAATCGCGACCATTTTCCATGTAAACATCTGCATTGGTGCGTTTTACGGTAATGCAAATTTCCATCGTGGGCGAAAGTTCCATTGCTTTATTTACAATTGATTTCATCTCCACAATTTTACCACGCCTGTATCCACCATCGGCAGTAACTACCACGCGGCTGTTGGCGTCGTTAATTCTGTCGGCTAAAGCTTCGCTGCTAAAACCACCGTACACCACGCTATGTACGGCACCAATTTTGGCGCAAGCAAGCATGGCAAAAATTTGTTCGGGCAATTGTGGCATGTAAATAGTTACGACATCACCTTTCTGTACGCCCATACTTTTCAGCACATTTGCAAATTGGCTAACTTCCCGATTGAGAGCATGGTACGAGAAAGTACGCACTTCGCCAGGTTCACCTTCCCAGATAAGCGCTATTTTATTACGAACTTCGGTGTGTTGATGGCGGTCGATGGCATTGTACACAATATTGGTTTTGCCACCACTAAACCATTTGTAGAAAGGAGGATTGGAATCGTCTAAAACCTTGTCCCATTTTTTAAACCAATGCAGTTTTTCGGCTTGCTCAGCCCAAAAAGCTTCTCTGTTTTCGATGGAATACTTGTAAAGTGCATCGTATTCTTTTACATTTGCCTGATCTATCACTTCTTGGGAGGGATGATAAATGGATTTTACGTTTTCGTTGCTCATAAAATGATTTTTTATTAATTTAAAGTTCAAACTTTGTGATTGTCGAATTTTATTTAAACAAATTTGAAATTTGTACAAAGTTTAATTAAAAACAAATTTAATTGAATCATGTTCAGTTTCAAATCAAAAAAAAATAAATCATTTTAGTTTTGAAATTTCACAATATAAGCCTTATAGCTATTATATTGTAAAATTAAATAGGTACTTTGAATTATAGTTGCTTTTTAGATCCGCAACTAACTTAAATTCCTTTACCTGTTCTATTCCCCGAGAAATTGATGATTTTGGGATTTAGCTTTAATAAAGAATCAGAAGTTGGCAATGCTATGAGCGGGTCTGCTACAAGAGCCAGCCACCATTTTCACCTGCCGGGTCATGGTCGGCGTAGAGATATAGCTTCCCGTCGGAAAACTGATGAGCAGCTGGGTCGGCAGTAAATACATTGGTAATAAGCAGATTGGCTGCATTTAGTATGGACGTGAAACCTAAGATTGAAAATAGAACCAATTGTTTTACTCTTCTATACATACTATACCATTTGAGATGAATTTATTGCCAAACGTATAGCAAAAGAAGTAAAGAAATCGAACATGAGGCAATAAAATACACAGAAAAACAATTAAAAAAAAGCGTAACTACTCAACATTCCTAAGTTAATGGCACAGAGTGTTTGACGATTTTAGGTGTAAACAGGTACAACATTGGAAATGGCGAATTGAATTGGGCATGGATTTGGCAAACAAACCAACTAACCTATATCCATAGCAATAAATCGCGTAGAAAATTAGCCATTGGTAGCCAATTTGAAAACTTCCTAACACTATGTACTGATTAATCTGCATCAAAAAATTATTGCCAAGAATAAGAGTTTGACAAAATACAAAGAGTAAGAAAACACGAATATTTAAACTACTTTAATAACAACGACACATTCAACTCTTTTATTTCAAAATCACTTTTTGTTTTATAATCAACAGAAATTCTATTTATAATGAGCACAAAATTCTCAGTTTTTTGAATTAAAATAGCGTTTTTGTTTTGTAGGTTATCGTTTTCGTATAAAGTTAAGATGACAGTTAAAAGCGAAAAGTTAGTATGTATTTTCTGCTTAATATTTGTAATTTGTATCGTATTATGCACCATATTAATGCTCCAATCTTCGTGTTTGAGGAGTAGATCATTTTTATCGCTTTTTTCAATATTGGTTATCATCGTACGGTAACCTGCAATATCATATAACTTCTTATCATACAAATCAATAGTAATATATTTTGAGCTTTTATGGAGAGCATATTTATCAACGCCTAATGATTCGACTATGTCAGATACGCCTTTCAAATTTCTGTTATCATTAAAGTTTATTTTCCAACTCTCTATATCGAACGTGCTTACATAATAATAAAGTTTATCAGCTATGTTTTTAGCAATGGAGTCGGGAATTTGAATTTTATTATTCTTATTATCAACGAGCTGACCATTGACTATTAGTTTGTTTTCAACTAAAAGCGTTTTAAGGTTTTTTTCAACATTACGTTTTGTTACTGCAAAAACACTCCATGGACCAACAGACGCAACCAATGAAATAGTTGCAAATGAAATGACAAGCCATCGCAAATGTTTCGATTGCGTAAAAAATAAATAAATGCTTGCTCCATAAAGCCACAGATTGAAAACCAACACATATAAACGGTTGATTGACAAACCATAATCCCAAATTCGACGAACCAAACCCACTGACATGAGCACAATGAGCGGAAATAATATCAAGGAAAAATAACGATTCAAAATTTTTACAATTTTATTTTCGGAAAACGGAAATAAAAGGAATTTGGCAAGAAAGCCACCTAAAGCCAACACAGAAACGAGCGTTGTAACCCACCCATTGGGCAATTCCCAACTTGCAATAATCTTGAATAGATAGAAATATAGAATAACAATATAAATGCTTAGAACCGGCAAAAAAACGTATAAACCTAAGATTTTAAGAAATTTAGAATAATAGATAGCTTCAACATAATTTTTTTCTTTCGAGGGGATATTCATTAGAAAATAAACTGGCGCAACTATCAAATAACAACAAATGGCAAGGTTACCATAAACTTCGTTTTCAATTTTAATGTTAAAAAGCACATCAACCGCATAAATTGCCAGACTCAAACCTCCTTGTAGAAATGATACGTATATCAATGTAGTAATAAGCTCACAAGAAATCTTTTCTGAAAATATCCAAAATGGTGAGTCGGTATTTGTAGGGAAATAGCGTACAAAATAAATTGAAAGAATGGAGGCAAGTGCAATAGCTGCAAATTGCATCATTTCCCATTCAATTTTATTATTGAATAAATAGAAACAATACACACCTAAAGCCAATATTGGCAGAAGGAAAGCTATGATCCGTAAAAGTTTATGCGTCGTATTTTCGAGAAAAAGTGAAACCGCAAGAGAAATAAAAGCACCTAAAATAAAAAAACTCCACACATTAAACTCCTGTTCAAATTGCTTGTCGTTTACCTCTCTGAAAACCATGACAGCTAAACCAAAAATGAAAACAAGAACAACATGGAAACGAAGTACAACGGCGAGTAAATCAGCCTTAAATGATTTTAAATTGAACCTTTTCATGCATTGATATTTATTAGTTAACCCAACTTTAGCTTCGCAGCTAATAATTTATTCTTTTTCTTCAAGGATTAGATATCTCATTCATACAGAAAACAATAGTTTTTTTCGTGTGTTTTTATAACAAGTTACTCGCCAACTCCGACAAATAGCTTCGTTCGCCTTTAAGTAAATTAATATGAGCAAATATATTTTGTCCATGCATGCGATCAATCATATACACCAAGCCGTTTGAGAACATATCTAAGTAAGGCGAGTCAATTTGCTGAATATCACCCGTAAACACAATTTTTGTTCCTTCGCCGGCGCGTGTAATAATGGTTTTTATTTCGTGAGGTGTAAGATTTTGGGCTTCGTCGACAATGAAAAATGTATCGGTAAGGCTACGTCCGCGAATATAAGCCAATGCTTCTATCACTAATTGTTCGTTTCGTTGCATTTCATCAATCTGACGTATTTCTTTTCCCTGATACGAAAAATTATGTTTAATCACATTCAGATTGTCGAACAGTGGCTGCATATAGGGTGCAATTTTTTGCTTTTCGTTGCCGGGCAAAAAGCCCAGATCTTTGTTAGCTAATGCTACAATGGGTCGTGCAAGTAAAATTTGCTTATAATTTTCGTTTTTGTGTAACGCGGCTGCCAATGCCAATAAGGTTTTTCCGGTACCCGATTTTCCGGTTAAAGCTACAAGTTTTATCTCCTCATCGAGCAACACATTAATGGCAAACGCCTGTTCGGCATTGCGAGGTTCAATACCAAAACAGCGCTCTTTTTCAACTCGCTTCACTTTTTCTGTCATCGAATTGTAGCGCGCCAAAACGCTCGACCTTTCACTTTTCAACACAAAACAATCCTGAGGTTCGATATCGGCAGCAAAATCGAATTCTCCTATTGCAACAGAGCCATCACCTTTGTACATTTTATCGATGATGTCGGCGGATATATTGGTGTATGTTTCGTGATTTTTATCAAAAATATTGATGTTTGTCACTTTATCGTTGATATAATCTTCGGCTTCGAGGCCGAGAGAAAGGGCTTTCATTCGCAGGTTTATATCTTTGCTAACGAGTATGGTACGATGGTTTTTTTTTGAATCGCGTAAAGTATATGTGGAAGCTAATATGCGATGATCAATGGTTCGTTCAACAAACGATTTAGTAATAATTTCGGGGTAATCGCTGCCAGTGAGTATAAAAAGTCTTCCCTTACCTTCTCCCAATTCAACACCTTTTTTAAAAAGCGATTCGTTGGCAGCGAGATCGAGTTCGCGTGCAAATTCGCGTGCATTAAAATTAATCTGTTCGTTACCCTTTTTAAAATGGTCGAGCTCTTCGAGAACAACTATGGGTATATAAATATCATTTTCTTCGAAATTCCAAATGCATTTAAAGTCGTGTAAAATCACGTTAGTATCGAGAACAAAATTTTTCTTTTTACTCATAAATTGATTTAAAAATTAATATTGTTTATAGTTTTTAAAATTTCAAATGCTTCAAAAACAGACAGTATGGTTCGCATGCCCTAACCTATAATCTTGCAAAATTGATTCGAGACTTTTTTCAACTTCCTCTGTATCAGAATAGGCTCTGAATCAAGCAAGTGAAAACTATCCATATCTGTCTTGCAACTAAAAAAACAGCACAAATATATTCATTTTACATCAATTTTCGCCTTGAAGATGTTATTTTTTAATACATTCATAGAAATGCAATATCACATAGAGTCTTTCGTACACTTAAAAAAAAAATTCAACTTACCCTTATTTGTGAGGAAATAATTCACTGGAAGCATCCATAGTCTATTGGCTTATATACACTCATTTCAGCTTTCAATAATTTTACGCGTGCTCAGGTCAGCCACTTCTACTGTATTTATTTCAGAAACAATGACATAAATCCTGTTTTCAACCAATTCAAATTGTTTTGGAAAATGGGAAAGAGAAATTTCACCAACAATTTTATCTTTTGTAACATCAATAATTCCATTAGATTTGTTTTCTGTAAATCAATTTTAAAAATGCAGGTAAAACGAACAGTAACATCGGCATTGCCATTACAAAACCACCAATCACAGCTATGGCAAGCGGTTGTTGCATTTGTGCACCAAGCCCCATACCAAGTGCCAGCGGCGAAAGTGCCAATATGGCTGAAATGGCAGTCATTAATTTGGGTCGGATACGGGTGGAAATAGCGTAATTAATGGCATGTTCGGCACTGCCGGTTTTATTCAATTCCCACATAAACTGCTGAACGGTAAAAATGGAGTTCTCAGCTATAATACCGATAATCATAATAATACCCGTGTAACTTCCCACATTGAGCGGTGTGCTGGTGAGAAACAATGCCCACAAACTGCCCGACATTCCCAGTATTGAAATAAAAATCACCAAAAGTGAAATTCTAAAATCTTTGTACAGAAAAATCAACACCATGAACACAAGCAAAATAGCCGATACCAGAATCATCATCAGTTCTTTGAACGATTGCTGTTGCTCGGAATACTGTCCGCCATACGAAATGCTGTATCCTTGCGGAAGGAGCACATCAGAGTTGATTTGCTGTTGAATTTCTTTGATAGCTGTTCCAAGAGCTTTCCCATTTAAGCGTGCCTCCAACACAATATCCGCCTTCAAATCTTCTCGTTTCAATTCTATTTCGCCCGCAATAATATTATAAGTGCAGAATAAGCTCAATGGTTTTATGGTGCCATCTTTCAAAAAGATGGGTTTTTTCATTATATCGGCTAAGTTAGTATCTAAAAGGCTATTGTAACGCATTAATATTTTGATCATTTGCTCGCCTTCCTGAATTTCACCCACTTGCAAACCTCCTAAAGCCGATTGCTGGGGCGACACATTTACTTTGAGCGAGTTCACTCCTAACGAAATGCCACCAACAATGGTACTTAATTGTTCCTGAAAATCTTTTAAAGTCAGGTTATTCTCCAATATTTTTTGTTGATTGGGTACAAAAACGATAGACGGACCCGCATTTACAAGCCCATTTTCAATATCTTCCACGCCTTTTACTTTTGCCATCGAATTTCCAACTTGAGCTGACAATTGCTCTAAACGTTGCTGATTATCTCCAAATATTTTTACTTCAATTGGGGCAGCCGTACTCATCAAGTCGCCAAGCAAATCGGCAATTCGCTGACCGAAACCTATTTTCAATACCGGCACATTGGCCTCAATTTTTTGTCGCAATTGGTCAATAACCTTTTCGGTAGTTTGTTTGCGTGATGTTTTTAGCTGTATCAGGTAATCGCCATAGTTGGCAGGAATAGTTCTGAAAGCCATTCGAAGCCCCAAGCGTCTTGAATACGATTCCACATCGGGATGTTTCATGATAATTTTTTCCATTTTTTGGAGCAGGGCATCTGTTTCTTCGAGCGAAGTACCTGATGGAGAATAATAATCACAAACAATTGTTCCTTCGTCTAATTGCGGTAAAAAACCTGTTTCTACTTTTCCAGTGAGCCAAACGGAGGATAAAATCAGAAAAACACACAGTGCGGCGGCATACCAAGGTTTATTGAAAAACCAAAATAGCCAGTTCAAATTTTTACGTTCCTTTCCTTCCTTTGCTTTTTCTTCTTTGATTAATTTCTTAACGTCTTCTTGTTCTTTTGTATCCGCAATTAATAAATGAAGTACGGGAATGCCTAACCAAGTAACAATAAAGGAACAAACCAAGGTGATAACCATCGTGATCGACAACTCTTTAAAGAAAGCTCCTGCAATACCAGTCATCAATCCAAATGGAATAAAGATAACGATGGTGCTGAGCGATGAACCCACCATAGCAGGAAACAAAAACTTAATGGCATCTTGCACCACATTTTTGGTACTTTTCTGTGGTGCTTCTTCGTGTCCGCGGTAAATTTGCTCAATAATCACGATAGCATCGTCGATAACCAATCCAATAGATGCGGCTATGGCACCTAACGACATGATATTCAAGGTTAATCCCACCCAATGAATTACGGCTATGGATAAAGCAAAAATTACCGGAATTATTAGCACTAACTTGATACCAGCCCTGAATGATTTCAACGAAATGAACGTTACAAACATAGCAAGTAGCAAACCTTCCAAAATGCTTTTGATAACACTGTGAATGGAATCGCTTACAAATGCAGCCTGATTGTAATAAGGTTTGATTGTAATTCCGGCAGGAAGTTGCGCCTGAATTTCAGCTGTTTTTTCGGTTACACGTTTGGCAAAGTCAATAAGGTTGACTCCTTCTTGTTTCACCAAATCAACAATAATAGCTTCGTGTCCGTTGGCATTTATTTTTGTAAATTCAAGTTCTTCGTCCAAACTTATTTTGGCAATATCTTTTAGTTTTACGACTCGGTTGTTTTGATATTTGACTATTATTTGACCTAAATCATCAAATTTTTGAACACGCGTATCGGTCAAGGTCAAATAAAGTCTGCGAAAGTCAACTAGTTGTCCGTTTGTTTCTACAAAGTTATTATCTGCAATCGCTTTGGATATATCGGCAGGTGTAATTTTCAAGGCAGTCATTTTAGCAATATCGGGCATAACCAGATATTGTTTAGTTTTTCCACCTCGCACCACCACATTTGAAATACCATCCACCTGAGAGTAACCAGGGCGAACAATGTACATTCCTGCTTTGCGAAGCTCTACTAAATTGGTTGTACTGCTCTCAAGGGTAAATCCATACACCGGAAAAACAGATTGGTTCATTGCTTCTACCTGAATAGTAGTATTGGCAGGCAAAAAGTTTTTTATTTCGTTGATACGCGACTCAACCAAGTTTTTGGTGGTATAAATATCAACATTCCAATCGAAATAAGCCGAAATAACACACGAGCCACGACTGGTAGAACTACGAACTATTTTCACCCCTTTTACCCGTTTCAAAGCACTTTCGATGGGTTTTGTTACGGTTACCATCATGCGGTCTACGGGCTGTTGACCGTTATCGGCAATCAGAGTAATTTTCGGGAAAGTCATTTCGGGGAACAAGGAAGTGTACATTTGGGTGTACGAATAAACGCCCCACAATAAAACAACTACCATTAAGAATAGCAGCGGTTTTTGAAATATCTGAAAATAATTTCTACTGTCCATAATTAACGTTTTGCGACATTAACAAAGGCAGTATCAGCTAATCCGTAATTTCCCGAAGAAAGAATCCGATCGGTGGACTTAAAAGAAGGCTCGAAAATGATCACTTCATTTTTGTTTTTTAAACCTGTTTTTACCATCACTTTCACTGCAGTGCTATCGTTTATTAGTTTCATGACCCAAAAGTTTTGCATCATTTCATCGGCAAGTACACATGCAACAGGGAGAATTTGTCGACTATTTGTGGTTTTAGTAATAATTCGAACTGACGCTAAGAGGTTTTCAGGAATAAAAGCATTGCTCAATGGTTTTATAAAATATTGACGAGTTTGTCCATTCAGGTTCATTTGGTCGAGTTCATTTTTAATCGTTCCCACAATATTGCTGCCGTCGGGCATATCAATCTTACATACTGCTCCAGCTTTAATCAGATTACTATATTCAGCTGGAACCTGAAGTGTAAATACCAAACTACTTCCATTGCTTATCTGGCACAGCTGCGTTCCTTCGGTTACATAATCGCCGCTTTGGCTAACCATGCTACTCACAATGCCCGAATAATTGGCTTTAATTTTAATTTTGCCTATATTATTGTACGTTGTGTCCTTTAAATTCATTTGTTCGGCAGCTTTTCGTTCTTTTGTTGCCAATAAAAACAGGGTTTGGCCAAGCTGCACTTTTTCGCCTAAGGTTACGAAGGATTTTTGTATGTACCCGCTGATGGGCGCTGAAACAACGTTTTTAATGGTATAAACTGATTGCGCCTGAAGCCTGATTTCGTCCGAAATTTTTCCACTTTTAAAAGTTACCGCTTCCACTTGAGCTTTTGGAACACTTACTGTTTCATTTTCCTGTTTCTTTGCACATCCTACAAGCAACAAAATACCTAAGATACTGCTAACTAATGACTTTTTCATGTCTTTATAATTTATTTTTATCTGTCTGCGACCCCCCAAAAAGAGATCTATAAATCTGACTACCAGTTATAATAATTACTTTCACTTATAATGAGCAGTTTATTTGTTTCGCTAATGGTTAAACTATTTTTTGCTTCGGTGAACGATTTTATAACATTCAAATAGTTGATAAGCTCTAATTCGCCGGTTTGCAACTCTATTTTATAAAGTTCCAACAACTTTTCGTAATTCGTAAGTTGAGAGCGAATCTGACTATTTTTTTGTTCCATTAATTTTAGATCAGACAGAATGCCTTGTTTACGATTTGATTTTTGAACAAGAAAATTCTGCTTGTAATTACCTATCACACTTAATTTTAGCTCGAATTGTTGGCAAGTATATTTTTTCTGATTACCATCATAAAGTGGAACAGCCATCGTAACTCCCACTCCAAAACCGATCTTACGCTGTATGCCATTCAAGTCAATAGCCATCATACCAGTATTTCCGTAAAGGTTGAATTGCAGTTTGTATTTTAAATTTGCCACCTCCAAATCAGATACTTCCTTCAAACTATCTAATCGGAATTGTTCGAGAAATTGCGATTGCTGTATTTCCGGTTTAATTTCAATGTGTGGGTTAGTAAGCTTTGCAGGAATGTTGCTGCTAATGCCACACAAATCATTCAGTTTGTAAATATTTCGGTTATAAATGGCTTGAAGATTGCTCAATTCTGTTTTTTGTCGCTGTATTTCAATATCTATCAGCAAGATATCCAACTGTTTGTAAATGCCTTTGGTGGCAAATGCATCTATAATTTCTTTTTGTTGCTGCAGTTGAATTGTCAGATTGTTTACAAAATTAATTTGGTTTAAACTCTGATAGGAAACAATGTATTGGTCGGTAATCTCTCTTTCTAACTGGTGTAGCGTAACTTTTACATTGTTATCGCCTGTTTCTCCAACAATAGCGGCTTGTTTATGAAGCATTTCGGTAATTGCCTTATTAAAAATTGGCTGTCGCACATTGAGTAATACAGCATACAACCCACCATCGGTTACAGCCACATCGAAACCAATAGCTTTGGAGTCTGATTTATTGGGGAAAAGAGGTGAGTAGTTAATTTCAGCGTTTAGCGACACTTTGGGAGCCGTGTATTCTGCATTAATAATGTTTTTTTGAATGATTGATTTCTTCGTTTGTGCCTGATGTTCCTTAATATTCGGATTGTTTTGGCGAGCAGCATTCAGATAAAAGTCGAGCGAATTTTGCGAAAATCCACTCGTTACTGCCCCAAATAAAACAAAAAGTACGAATCCTATTCGTAAAATTTTTAAAGCATGACTCATATTTCAGCATTATAAGTGATAAAAAATTGTGCAAACTTACGAAATAATTCCGAGTAAATACTCAGCACTAATATCAGTTGTTCAATAATTATTACCTTAAAATAGGATTGCCAAAATAAGGATTTTATTTAGTCTTTTTGGCAGTTTATTTGCTGGATTATACTTGACAGTAAGTATTTGCTCACTGATAGGATGTAAACATACCACTTATTTTTTGTATTGCCAAAAAACATGAATGGCATTAAAGCTTTTGATTGTAGCACTTTCAAAAGTTTTTAGCCTACTTTTTTTTTACCTGTAAGCCAAAATACGTGAAACTATAATAACAAACGACATAAAGAAATTCAAAACGAATACAGCTGAAAAAAGGCAAATACAGATTGCAATGTTATACATTGCTTCCGTATTTGCCTAAAAAAAAAAATTAAAATAGCTGTAATTTAGAGTAGCTCTACACTTCGTTTCACAAAGTTAGCCAAAGCCTCACCTTTAAGCATGTTATTTGCCAGCAGAGCAAGGTCGATAATCTGACTAACTTGTTTGTTTTCACAAGCAAACGTTTTGTACACTTCTTTCTTATTCGTTTCCAAAACAGCCATTTTGGACGTTAATTCCGCTAATTGATCTTTTTCTTCCTGCGGAATTTCTTCATCTTTTTTATCTTTCTTAGCTTCGTTCAAAACGGTTTCTTTGGCTTTCATATCATCAATTTCAGAAATGATTGGTGCCACTTTTTCGGTACAACTTGCTTCCTCATCAGCAAGTAATTTTTCTATAACAGGATGTGCCGTGTTCACTACCAAATTGTAGCTATCAGGCATTTCACCATAAAAGCTCATCATGCCACCTTGCAATGCCGACATATCTTTCATTCGTCGCATAAATTCATTCTGCGTAATCATTACTGGATTTGCCGAAGGTGAAAGATGCTCGAAAGCAACAATAAAATTAGCTTTATCCATTTTGGGAAGTTGCGAGTCGAAAACTGCAATTAAAGCATCGCGTTGAGAATCCGTCAAATTCACTTTTTCAACGTCATCTTTTTGTATAGTTTTATCAATCACATCGCTATCAACCCGGACGAAACGTGTCTTTTCAAATTTCTGTTCCAATTGGCTTACTGCATGCACGTCTAACTGTCCATCGAGCACCAGCACATCATATCCTTTATCCTTAGCGTGTTGTATGTAACTATATTGCTCATCGGTATTGGTCGTATATAGATAGATAACATCACCATTTTTATCTTTTTGATTCTCGCTTGTCAGCGTTTTATATTCATCAAACGTAAAATACTTGCCATCAACATTTTTTAACAGGGCAAATTTTTCGGCACGTTCGTAAAATTTCTCATCGCTGAGCATACCATATTGAATGAATACTTTCAAATTATCCCATTTTTGTTCAAAATCAGGACGTTCATTTTTAAAAATTTCAGCCAACCTATCGGCAACTTTTTTGGTGATATGACTGGATATTTTTTTAACATTGGCATCGCTTTGCAAATAGCTACGCGAAACATTGAGCGGTATATCCGGCGAATCAATCACACCGTGGAGCAAGGTAAGATATTCCGGCACAATGTTTTCCACATGATCCGTAACATATACTTGGTTGCAATACAACTGTATTTTGTTGCGTTGCATATCAATGCTATTTTTAATTTTTGGAAAATAAAGAATACCTGTTAAGTTGAAGGGATAATCCACATTAAGGTGAATATGAAACAAGGGATCTTCGCTCATAGGGTTCAATTCACGGTAAAAAGCAGCATAGTCATCTTCCTTTAAATCAGCTGGTTTTTGCGTCCATGCCGGATTTGGATTGTTAATAATATTATCCTCTTCCGTTTCTACATTTTTACCATCTTTCCATTCTTTCTTTTTACCAAATGCAATTTCGACAGGTAAAAATTTGCAATACTTGCTAAGAAGTTCTTGAATTTTTGATTCTTCCAAAAAGTCTTTATTATCGTCATCGATGTGCAATACAATATCAGTTCCACGATCCGATTTGATAGTGTCTTCGAGCGTATATTCAGGATCACCTTTGCACGACCAATGTTGTGCTACCGAATTTTCTTTGTGCGATTGGGTGAAAATTTCTACCTTTTTCGACACCATAAACGAGGAATAAAAACCAAGTCCAAAATGTCCAATAATAGCTTGTGCATCGTTTTTGTACTTTTCCAAAAACTCTTCGGCACCCGAAAAAGCTATTTGATTGATATATTTGTCAATTTCATCAGCAGTCATGCCTATACCGCGGTCGGAAATAGTTACTGTTCCTTTTTTAGCATCAACAGTTATGCGAACTTTTAAATCGCCCAACTCACCACTGAACTCGCCTACCGAGGCTAAAGTTTTTAACTTTTGAGTTGCATCTACTGCATTTGAAACCAACTCGCGAAGAAAAATTTCGTGATCGCTGTATAAAAACTTCTTAATAACGGGGAAAATATTTGCACTCGTTACCCCAATGTTTCCTTTTGCCATATCTATTTTTTTTTAAATTATAAATTAAAAATTAAGGTCTTTGTTTATTCAAATAAAATGCCACACAAAAACAGCTGTCAAATTGGCAGCCATTTCTATCAAACAATCACCAAAATTATTTTTTGAATAACACGCGAAACGCCTCTTCTACTTTTTTCACACGCACAATTTCCATATTTATGTTACCCAAATTGAGTGCTTTTAAGTTAAAATCAGGAATAATCATTTTACTAAAACCAAGTTTTTCTGCTTCCAAAATGCGCTGTTCGATGCGGTTTACAGGACGTATTTCGCCCGACAATCCTACTTCTCCTGCTATACAAACTTGTTTTTCGATGGCTATATCCACATTGGAAGATAAAATGGCAGAGATAACAGCCAAGTCGATAGCAGGGTCGTTAATTTTTAAGCCACCGGCAATGTTAAGAAAAACATCTTTTTGAGCAATTTTAAACCCCGCACGTTTTTCGAGCACAGCCAATAACATATTGAGGCGACGCAGGTCGAAGCCGGTACACGAACGTTGTGGTGTACCATAAGCCGCAGAGCTTACAAGTGCTTGTGTTTCAATAAGAAAAGGGCGTATTCCCTCAATAGCCGAAGCAATCGCCACCCCACTTAAACCCGCGTGGTTCTGACTTAAGAGCAGCTCAGAAGGATTGCTTACTTCGCGCAAACCATTTTGCTGCATTTCAAAAATGCCAAGTTCGGACGTGCTGCCAAAACGGTTTTTTATGCTACGCAAAATACGATACATGTAATGTTGGTCGCCCTCAAATTGGAGTACGGTATCCACAATATGCTCCAGGACTTTTGGTCCCGCGATACTGCCTTCTTTGTTGATATGTCCAATAAGTAGAACGGGTGTTCCACTTGTTTTGCAATATTTTAGCAAATGAGCGGCACACTCACGCACCTGCGACACTGACCCTGGCGAAGATTCAATCAATTCGGTAGAAACAGTTTGAATGGAATCAACAATCACAACATCAGGTTCTACATTCTGAATATGAACAAAAATCTGTTCCAAGGATGTTTCACTGACAATAAAACAATCGGGATTATCGTATTTGAGGCGTTCGGCACGAAGTTTAAGTTGCTTCACACTCTCTTCGCCAGACACATACAAGGTGCGTTTACCTTTTAAGTTGAGCACAACTTGCAACACCAAAGTAGATTTTCCTATGCCAGGTTCACCCCCAATGAGCACCAAAGAGCCTGGCACGAGGCCGCCGCCTAAAACGCGATTGAGTTCATTGCTCGATGTATCGATGCGACTTTCCTCCGAAGTTTCTACCTCGTGTAAGCGTACAGGTTTTTGTTTAGTAATTTCCAAACCACCCAAGCTCAATTTTGGAGATAAATCTTTGCTAATAATTTCCTCTACATAGGAATTCCATTCGCCACAAGAAGGGCATTTACCAATCCATTTGGGAGAATCGGCACCACAATTTTGACAGACATAAACGGATTTTGATTTTGCCACTGTGATATGAGTTTATTTAGAACTATTTTTTATTGAAAATACGATTGAAATAAGGAATATTTTGAAGTGGAAAGTCCCGTTTCACGAGCAAAATTAGGAACACCAACATGAGCAAAGATTTTAGAAATACGTTCACCACATTGGAGTAGGTATGAATAAAAAAGCTAAGGATATAAAGCACGGCAGCAACGGCAGTATAAAGTCCGATAGTCTTCATGTCGTATTGAATTGGCATGTGTTTTTGTCCAAAATAATAAGAAACAAGCATCACCGTAAAATAACATGCAAAAGCAGCCCACGCAGAACCTGTGTAGCTAAACAAAGGTACAAGCACAATGTTTCCGACAACGATAATAACTGTGCCCAACAACGCAAACCAAGCTCCATACATGGTTTTATCAGTAAGTTTATACCAAAGCGATAAATTGAAAAATATACCTTGAAAAATAAACGATACCAACACGATAGGTACCACATTAAGTCCGACCCAATAATCGCGTTGAATAATAAATTTAAAAACATCGAGATACAGCACCATGCCTAAAAAAATAAGCAAAGAAAAAATAATAAAAAATTTCATGGCATCGGCGTAAGCCTTTAAACTATTTTTATCCTTGTTTTGAGCAAAAATAAAGGGCTCGTAGGCATATCGAAAAGCTTGTGTGAACATAAGCATAATTAAAGCAATTTTGGATGTAGCACCATAAATACCAAGCTCCGAAGCACCAAGCACGCCGGGTCGAAGAAATGGGAATAAAATTTTATCCAAGGTTTGATTCATAATGCCTGCCACGCCCAATATGAGTAAGGGTAACGAGTAACGCAAAATTTTTTTAAGTAAGTGTAAATCGAATGAAAACGTTGCAACAAAAACAAATGGCAACAAGGCAGCTGTTTGAATAACAGTAGATAATATATTGGATACAAAAACATAGCCAACCCCATAATTCGGATTATAAAACCAACTGACTAAGCCCGGAGCCGTAACCATTAACCACGGACAAACGACTAAAAAAAACACGTTAAAAATTATGTTGAGCGCAATGTAGAGGAACTTGATAGCAGCAAACTTGATAGGACGATTGGCAAAGCGCAAATAAGCAAACGGAATGGATGCAAACGCATCGATTGCTACAACAACGCCAAGCATACTAATAAACTCAGGATAATTTGCATAACCCAACATGATAGCAATTTCGCTGGCAAAAATAACACAAAGAAGAGCAAAAACGAGCGATGTAAATCCAACCGAAATCAAGGTAGTGGTATAAACCTGTGGGGCATTTTCGCGATTTTTATTAGCAAAGCGAAAATAACCTGTTTCCATGCCGTAGGTGAGGATAACCAACAGCAAAGCCGTCCACGAATAAAGATTTGTAACCACCCCATATTCAGCCGAACTGGCTAACATATACGTATATAGCGGCACTAAAAGCCAATTCAGAAATTTACCCAAAATACTACTAATACCATAAATGGCAGTATCTTTGGCTAATGTTTTCATTTCTTTTTGAGACATGATGTTCGTTGTAAGAAGTTAAGAAGTATATTATACAATACCACGCAACTTTTTAACCGTTTCATATGCTTCGTTTATGGAACGAAACTTTTCGGTTGCCGATTTGTGCATATCTTCTCCTAAGGTAGCAACTTTGTCGGGGTGATATTTCATTGCCATCCTTCGGTATGCTTTTTTAAGCTCACCATCCGATGCAGTAGGTTCAATTTCGAGCGTTTTGTATGCCCAACCGGGATCGGTCGTTTTAAAATAAGGCGCTTTTAAGGATTCGTAATCAGCTTGTGAAATGCGGAAAATGATAATAATTCGTTCGAGCATGGCTTGCTCGGAGGGATGAAATTCACCATCGGAAAGTGCAATATCTAATAATAGGTGCAGCAATTGTAGTTTGGCAGAATAATTCATGTGTTGATTAATCTGACGCGCAACCTCAGTTTCATCAATGTGCTGTTCCAATAAATTTTTAATTATTTGGAGTGCTTCCAAAGCGCCCTCTTCTCCAAAATTAGCAACTAAAAATTTTTTAACCACATCGAGTTCAGCTTTTTGCACCCTACCATCAGCCTTCATCACACAGGCAACAAGCACCAAAAGGCTCATTTTAAAATCGGTTTCGGTAGTTGCGATAGGTCTTGAATTTACCTTCGCATTCACACTTGGGCTGTCGAACATGGAGCCAACAGCAAAACCGAAAATTGCACCTATGGGACCACCAAAAGCCCATCCCAAACCGC
>MNZK01000058.1:0-30934 GCA_001873635.1 Porphyromonadaceae bacterium CG2_30_38_12
AGAACAGGTTAAATAAAATACATTATGGAAAATAAATCAAATCTTTCTACCAATGATGTTGTAAAAATTATTGCAGAAGGTCGAAATCGCACCAACTTGTTTAAAGATTCAGAACAAAGATTCAGAACAAAAATTCATTGCTTATATTACGACGTCCCGAGAATCGGGAGAAAGACTAAACTAACTTCGCCTAATATCTTTGTTTTACCTCGGGTGAGAAAGTGATCGAAGCCTCGCTGCCGTTTTATTGTTCCCCAGGGGTGTTCGGCAAGTTGCTGTCGCTGTTTGTAGTAGTCGGGATTTTGATTAACGCGTTCGGCATTTTGTTCCATCAGGGAGGCAAATTCGCTTCAGTCGATATTACGACCATTTTTCTTACTGGTGGTGCAGTTGCTTTGCATGGGGCAAACTTTACAAGCAGGCTACTTTCCTGTCAAGCTACACAGAACTTGATGCGGGTCAGAAAGCTTGCATAACCACCTAAACACCAATGTTTTATGCCGCTTGTTATAGGGCGTTTTTTATTTGTTTCCATGTTTAGTATCAATTCATTAGGACTCGGAAAATTTATTGGCAACAAGTCAATTCTAAATGGTAATTCCATATTTTTCAGTTCCTCAATTTTATTGTCTAAAAGTCCGTTTTCGTTACAATAATTGAAAGTCAGCTTTATATAACGTCTAATAATCATCAAAGGTAAAAATTGACCCCTAAAATTCATCCATTCCATTAAGTCCTTTTTGCCTTTTGAACTATTGCAAGTTCGGCAAGCGAAAATTAAGTTCTCTGCATCATCTTTTCCACCTAGCTTTTGAGGAAAAATATGGTCTAAAGCTAACTTGTCTGTCGAACCACAATAATTACAAATAGAGTGGAAGATTATAAAGTGGCATGGGAGTGGTTGGAGGAGGTGTTTAATTCCTAATCCGCATAAAACTTAGAACAATAAACTAAAAAAATAAAAATCAACTCGGTGAGAGCTGGAGGTATTGTAGGAAAATATGAAGTGATATTTGGGTTTATTTTTCTTAATATAACAGTACGATTAATTTCCGAATTTATTTCAAGTGTTTCGAGAGTTGGTAGGGAATAATCGCAATGCCTAACATCCGAAAAGTTAGTTTAATATCAATTTTTAATTTTGTATGCATCTACAATGTATTTTTTTTTGTATATTTACCAATTGAAAATAAACCATTCAAACTACAAACCAATGAACCACTACATCAACGCCGATATATCCGGAACACTTATCGCAATACTTTACTTAGTTGTCGCATTTGTGATAGTATTTGTATTACATAAAATCTTGTTTTTATTTTTACGAAAACAAGTTCCTGTATCCAACCAGAAGTTAATTTATTTTGTTTTAAAACTTTTTAGAGTTCCATCATTGTGGATTCTTTATTGGATTTTTTTTAAAATATACTCCCTATTATTTCTAACTCAATTGCCTTTCTATCATTTTTTATCGCAAATAAACACACTTTTAATTATTTTCTCTATCGCTTGGATTGCAATTCAATTTACAAAAGCTATTTTGTTTTATTTACAGTCAAAACTTGATGTTGAAGTTGCTAACAACTTGAATGCGCGCAGAAAACTTACTCAACTTAAAGTATTTAAAGGTATAGTCAACTCGGTAATTGTTATAATTGCAATATCAGTAAGCTTATTAACTTTTCCTCAAGTAAAAGCATTAGGAGTAAGTTTACTAACTTCGGCAGGCATTTTAGGTATCATAGTTGGATTTGCTGCCCAAAAAAGTATAGCCATGTTTCTTTCGGGCATTCAATTAGCCATTACCCAGCCCATTAGTATTGACGATGTGGTGGTAGTTGAAGATGAATGGGGAAGAATAGAAGAAATCACACTCACTTATGTAGTGGTTAAAATTTGGGACGAAAGAAGGTTAGTGCTTCCCGTAACATATTTTCTTGAAAAACCTTTTCAGAACTGGACAAGAAACTGTGCAGATACAACCGGTACTGTATTTATATATGTTGATTATGGGTTTCCCGTTGAAATCATTCGAGCGCTTATGCCGAAATTGTTGAACGAAAATTCAGATTGGGACAAAAGATTTTGGAATGTACAAATTACAAAAGTGACAGAAAATTATAAAGAAATTAGAATCCTGCTAACGAGTGCAGATGCTTCAAAAAACTGGGACTTAAAAACAAAGATAAGAGAGCAGCTGATTGATTTTATAAACAAGAATTATCCAGATACATTTGCAAAACTTAGAATAAAAGACGAACATAATACATCAAGTGAAAGTAATAATGCAACTAGTGGATGTTGATTTTTATAGTTCTAATTCATAAAAATTAGAGTTAAATATCAATATTGTAATGTCGAAAATTTGGTTTCTCCAGAAAATAAAGCTATATTCGCAAAACTCCTACTTTTAATTAAAATCAACGATGATGCATTGTTTTAAATTTTATATTATTGTAGCCTAACATTTTTAAATGATTATATTAAAGTAGAATTAATATATTTTCAAATTAACACAACACGAGTTTTATCTTTTCAGCATTAAAAAAAAACAGATATATCTATGAAACTAATAATAATTGCTAACCGACTTCCCCTAAAAGCAACCCGAACTGAAAATAATGGCTTTGAATTTACTCGAAGCGAAGGTGGTTTAACCACTGGAATGGATTCATTAGATAATTCTATCGAAAAACATTGGATTGGCTGGCCAGGTACTTTTACAGAAACCATTGATGAGGAGCACGAAATTGCGACACATTTATCTAAATTCAATTTTCATCCTGTTTTTTTATCACAAGAACAAATCCAAAATTTTTACGAAGGATATTGTAACAGCACCTTGTGGCCCTTATGCCATTATTTTTATGCATTTGTTGAGTACGAAAATGCCCACTATGATACCTATCGTGAGGTAAATGAACTGTTTTGTAAGGCAGCATTAGCACTTATCGAGCCTGACGATATTGTTTGGATTCAGGATTATCAATTGATGTTGCTACCTCAAATGATACGAAAATCAATCAAAGACATTAGTATTGGTTACTTTCATCACATTCCATTTCCATCCTACGAACTGTTTCGCGTGTTACCTGAGCGTGCCGAGTTACTTAACGGTTTACTTGGCGCGGACCTAATTGGCTTTCATACCCACGAATATATGCGACATTTTGTGAGCGCAGCCGAAAGAGTCCTTAATATTAGGTTCTCGCTTGATCAGATTGCCCTTGAAAATCGAATTGCACATGTGGATGCTTTCTCTATGGGGATTAATTATTCTTTATATAATGATGCTATTCTTTTGCCCGAAGTGCAGGAAATAGCGAATGAACTAAAAAAAAATTACGGAAACCACAAGCTCATGCTATCGGTTGATCGATTAGACTATAGCAAAGGTATTTTACACAGAATCAAAGGTTTTAGGCGCTTTCTGGAAAACAATCCCGATTACAAAGAAAAAATTTCGTTGGCTATGATAGTAGTTCCCTCGCGCGATACGGTGGATAGGTATGCAGACTTAAAAACCAAAATAGATGAGGCAATTGGTGCAATTAATGGTTTGTATTCGACAATTAACTGGACACCGGTATATTATTTTTACCATAGTTTCGATTTCAACGAGCTTGTTGCAATGTATCACATAGCGGATATCGCATTGATAACTCCTTTGCGGGACGGAATGAACTTAGTGGCAAAAGAGTACATAGCTGCAAAACGCGACAAAGCTGGAGTTCTTATTTTGAGTGAATTGGCAGGTGCCTCCATAGAACTTACCGATGCCATAATAATTAACCCTAACGATATTAACCAAATTGAACAATCCATTTTGCAAGCTTTACAAATGCCCGAAAAGGAACAAATGAGACGCCTGACAACAAT
The DNA here is from genome assembly GCA_001873635.1 of Porphyromonadaceae bacterium CG2_30_38_12. GTDB lineage: Bacteria > Bacteroidota > Bacteroidia > Bacteroidales > Paludibacteraceae > Paludibacter. The sequence goes on from MNZK01000058.1 coordinate 3,880, forward strand.
GCAAAAAATAATATCGAAACAAACAGTGAATAAATGGGCTGAAAATTTTATAAACAGATTAAGGAACATAAAACAAGAAAATGATAATCTGATTAGCGAACGTATCGACGAAAAAATCTTTCTCGAAATCAGAGAAGTTTACAACCATTCGGCTAAGCGTCTGTTTATTCTTGATTACGATGGTACCCTTGTGGGATTTAAAAATAAGCCGGAAGATGCCAAGCCTTCGGCTGAATTGTTGGAGCTGTTGTTAAATATGTCAAAGCACTCCCATAATAAAGTGGTTATTAGCAGTGGGCGAGACAAGCAAACATTAGAAAACTGGCTTGGGCATTTACCCATTGATATGGCTACCGAGCATGGCGCCTCCTACAAACAAAATGGTAAGTGGTACCAAAATGCAACAGACATCAAACCTTGGGATGATGAAATTCTTTCGATTTTAAACTCCTTTGTAGAAAAAACGCCGCGCTCCATGCTCGAAAAAAAAGATACTACCCTTGTTTGGCATTACCGCAATGTGGATGTTTGGTTAGCCTCTTTGCGCGAACAACAATTGTTCGAGACGCTCATTGGTCCTTGTTCCGCCCAAAATCTTCAAATAATGCGAGGAAATAAAATTTTAGAAATAAAATCACCGAAATATAACAAGGGATCGGAGGCTTTGCGATTATTGCAGCAGGAAAATTATGATTTTATTTTAGCCATAGGCGATGACACCACCGATGAAGATACATTTAGAGAATTGCCTGCCAATGCATTTACCATAAAAGTTGGAAATTTCTCGCAATTGGCACGTTATAATATTCGTTCACAAAAAGGAGTGCTTGGCTTTTTAACCGGATTAATAAAATAATGCCTTACAATTCTCAAATTTAGGGCTTTATAAATCGTGATAATTTTATTTCTTCTGTAAATAGAATAGCTGTATTTATAAATGCTAAATGTGAATAAGCCTGCGGAAAATTTCCCAACTGGCTTTTAGTTTCAAAATCTAAATCCTCGCTAAATAGTCCTAAATGATTTGAATAGCTAATTATCTGATCAAACAATTGGCGAGCATCTTCTTTTCGCCCTGTGCTATACAAAGCCTGGATCATCCAAAAGGTGCATATTGTAAATGCTGATGTTGGAACTCCAAAATCATCCGCATTTTTATATCTATACATTAGCCCATTGTGTTCAAGATTATTGTATATAGCATCCACTGTCTTACGATATCTGTGGTCATTGGCATCAATAAAACCATAAGTTTCAAGTAACAAGAGCGATGCATCGAGAGCCAAATTACAATAAGTTTGCGAAAAACTTTGAATTTCCTCTTTCCAGCCATGCTCAAAAATATCTTCACGTATATTATCTGCTATCGCTTTCCATTGCGCTTCTTTTTCGCCATCATTCACCATGCTTGCTATTTTAACGGCACGGTCTAATGCAACCCAACACATTACTTTTGAAAACACAAAATGCTTCTCATTTCCTCGAATTTCCCAAATACCCTTGTCAGGTTTTTGCCAATCATCCATCACTGTTTTTACAATACCTTTCACCATCTCATACATTTCTTCAATTGCATCCAAGGTATCGGGAAAAAAAAGATAATACTGATAAATTACATCCATTAAATATCCAAACGAATCGTTTTGCTTTTGATGATAAGCGTTATTACCTATCCGTACGGGTCTTGAATTTTTATACCCACTTAAATGTGTCAGTTGTTCTTCAAGCAGTATCTTTTCGCCCCTTATGCTATACATAATTTGAAATGTGTCGGACTTATTCTTTAAAATATTGTGGATAAAATTAATGAACTTCTTTGCTGCTCCCTGATGACCTATGCGTATTAATGTTTCGATGGACATGGAAGCATCGCGAAGCCAACAAAAACGGTAATCCCAATTACGTTCCTCTCCAATTGATTCGGGCAGACTTGTGGTTAATGCTGCCAAAACAGCACCTGTTAATTGATACGACATAAGTTTGAGTACCAAAATACTTCGTTCTATCAAGTCGTTGTATTCTAAGTATTTGCGTGAACGGTTTGACCAATTCAACCAATAGATTTTTGTTCGTTGGTATTCCAAATCTACTCTTGATCGATTTATTTTTACCAATTTCTGATTGTACGAAAGTAAGAAGTATTCATTTTGTATCAATGTGAACTCTTTTCCTGTAAGAACTCGTGTAGTATCGAGGCTGGAGTAAAAATACATGGTGTTCATCTCATTTTCTTGCGAAAATATTTTTACACAATCTTTCTCAAAAGTATATACTGCTTTTTCACGACCATAATTTAATGCTGGTTCAAAAATCACTCGAAAGCGAGGTGAGCCTCTTTTTAAACGCAATAAACGGTATATCTCTGGTGGCAAATAATAATCTTTTATGTCTCCAGTTTTGTATCGAGGCATAAAATCGAGAACATCAAAAGCACCCTCCAAGGACTCGTAAGAGGTGCAAAGGATATTGGTATGTGGAATATATGCTTGTGAAACACGGTAAGTATTATCTAACTTAAAGGCGAAGCAGCCACCCTTCTTTTCATCTAAAATTTTTGCAAAAACCGAAGGAGAATCAAAATCTGGAAAGCAAAACCAATCAATACTTCCTTGTTCTGATATTAATGCTGCTGAGCGGCAATTTCCAATAGCTCCATAATTAAATTGTAACATATATTGTAAATTTTTTTAAGAGTTTTTTTAACCGTATAAACCTATAGACATTTCAAAAATTATCACATACAACGGAACAATGTTTTGTGAAAACCTATTCAATATTGAATGAATGTTATCTTTTTGTTTTAATCACCACCTTTTTTAATCACCACCTTTTTTTAGCATTACTTTAATAAGCATCCTCTAATATCGGCATAAAAAATATGTTTTCTGCTGGCAATATGGGAGGTGTTATTTTATCGTGCATACTTTTGGCAACTTTTTTGTCATTATGTTACAAAATTAGTAAAAACATTGAATTAACAAACAAAATTTAATGCCAATGAAAAACCAAAATTTCCTTGGGTATTAATATTTAAGGTTTCTCAGGAGTGTGAGCTCAATTTTACTGGGGTCAAAACTCTTGCTGATTTTATATTTACGTTTATTTGAGTGTGTTTACTCTAAATGCTTAAAATAGCTAAACAGCCATTATCAAAGTATCCTTTTATTGTTTTTAATTCCATCAACTTTGCATTATATTGTTTTTTGTATTGCTCTTTGTTAATAATTCGTTCCATCAATTCATCAATAGCTATTTCGCATAAATCCAGAAGAAAATTGATTCATTCAACAATAACCATATTCAATCTTTCCCATAAGGTGAATTCTAAGAGTTGCTTCTGGGTTTACCTAATTCAACTTTACCAAATTAGATTATATGAATGCCAGAGGCATTATATATTTTTAGAAAACGCATTTATTAATCAATGTTCGACCCCATTTGGGGTCGCATATCTGTTGTAAATCTATTCTTCTACAAATATATGAACCCGATGGGTTCAGTTAATTGAGTTCAATTTTTAGTTCAGTAAAGTAGAACTAAACAATTCACCCATTGTTGGATAGTGATGCTTTTCTTTCTAACAAAGCTAACAGCTCTCTGGTTATACATAACCAAATCAAAACATCTGTCCAATGTATAACTTTTCTCTTTTAAGTGGCTGTAATGTTTTAAGGTTAAACATAGATTAAAAGGTTGCATAAATTGTTGTAATTTTGGTTTTTTATTACTCTCTTTCTAACTACCTCAAAGATAGTGAATTAATTGCAAATTCAACTCTTTCTAATATTGTTTAACTCCTCATTTTCAGTATTTTATTTTGATGCGAAACTTAAGTAATAATTTATCTAAAAAAGAATTACTTTTGTTCCTTGAAAAAATAATTAGAAACAACTCTAATCACATGTCGAAATATACTCTACGTGAAGAAAAAGCAAATACATTAACCCACTTTGTTGGAATACCTTTTGGTTTTGTTGTTTTCGTAATTTTACTGCATAATAGTTTAAAAACAGCTAATATCTGGCTTGTAATCAGTTCGTTAGTATATGCACTTTTTATGACATTCTCCTATATAAGCTCAACACTTTACCATTATGAGCGTTCCGAAAGCCAGAAGCATCTACTTCGTAAGTTCGATCACGCTGCCATCTACCTTCATATTGCCGGTTCATATACACCATTTACCTTGGTTGTGCTTCGTAATCAGGGTTATTGGGGATGGTCGCTTTTTGGTATCATTTGGTTCGCTGCACTGGTGGGTGTGTTTTTGAGCTTCACCAATTTAAAAAATGCAAGCAAACTCGAAACGGGCTGTTACGTAGCTATGGGTTGGGTAGTGCTTATTGCTTTTAAACCACTTATCGATGTGCTTTCGGCAACACATTCCATGTCCGTTTTTTGGTGGTTGATAGCCGGTGGACTTTTCTACACCTTTGGAGCACTAATATATTTACTCAAAAAGGTGGAATTTATGCATGCAGTATGGCACCTGTTTGTGCTTGGTGGTAGTGTATGTCATGCCATAGCTATCGCTTCTATACGATAAAATGACTAAATTATTGCTTTTCTACAGTTTTAGTTTCAAACAAAATTTTGTATATCCTGGTTTTTTTGTAATTTTGTGCGAAATATAAAAAAAAATGGAACAAAGTGCAAATAAATATGCTATGCAAAATGGCTTGATAGCTGGAGTTATACTTTCCTTGAAATTCCTTTTTTCAACTTCAAAAAATTCTACGCTTGGTATTTTAGCATTTATGCTTTCTGTTTCTGTAGTCGTGTTTTTGTTCTTCATAGCAAAACGTTTTCGAGAAACTCATTGCGATAATGTGATAAGTTATGGTCAATCATTTTCTTATATTTTTCGCGTTTATTTTTATGGAGCTGTTATCTCCTCACTTGTTGTACTTGTATTTAACTTCCTTGAGCCTGAATATGCTGCAGGGATGCTAAACGATGTAATGATTATATACGATCGTTTTCATATTCCGGTAGAAGATAGCACCTACGAAATGATGCAAAATATGTATAAACCAGCGCCTTTTGCTTTATTAAATGTTTTTGCTGGCGTGCTTGGCGGTGCTTTTTGGGGGTTGATTTTGGCTGGTTTTATCAAAAAAGAAAAAAGTATTTTTGAATAACGCACAAGGCGAAAAACATAACAAAATGGATATTTCAATTATTGTTCCGCTTTATAACGAAGAAGAATCGCTTGTAAAACTTTACGAATGGATTGAAAGCGTGATGAGCGCTAATAAGTTTAGTTTTGAGGTTGTGTTTATAAATGATGGCAGCACCGATCGCTCCTGGCAAGTTATTGAATCATTGAAGAAAAAGTCCGCTTATGTTCGTGGTATTAAGTTTCGCAATAACTACGGCAAGTCGCCTGCACTGTTTTGTGGCTTTCGGGCTGCAAAAGGCGATGTGGTAATTACTATGGATGCCGATTTACAGGACAGTCCTGACGAGATACCCGAACTGTATCAAATGATTACCCAAGAAGGCTTTGATTTGGTATCGGGCTGGAAAAAGAAACGCTACGATGCCACACTGACCAAAAATATTCCTTCCAAAATATACAATGCCACTGCACGAAAAGTTACAGGACTGAAGCTTCACGATATGAACTGCGGCTTGAAAGCCTATCGCAACGAAGTAGTAAAAAATATTGAAGTTTACGGTGAAATGCATCGCTATATTCCTTATTTAGCCAAAAATGCAGGATTTAAAAAGATTGGTGAGAAAGTAGTGGTGCATCGTAAACGTGAATTTGGTGAAACAAAATTTGGATTAAATCGCTTCGTGAATGGTTATTTGGATTTAATTAGCCTGTGGTTTCTATCACGTTTTGGAAAAAAACCAATGCACTTTTTTGGTATGGTTGGAAGTTTGATGTTTCTATTGGGCTTTTTGGCGACAATTGCCGTTGGAGTAAATAAACTTGTGGCACTTATTCAACATGAAAAAGCACCATTGATTACCGAAACGCCCTATTTTTATTTTTCGCTGTTGGCAATGATACTCGGAACTCAGCTTTTTTTAACTGGTTTTGTTGGTGAGTTAGTAGCCAGAAACGCTACCGATCGTAATAACTATTTGATAGAAAAAGAAATTTAAAATAAAAAATTTTGTGTTGCGGTTCTTGATTAATTTTTTAGCGAACCGATTTATTATACGACATTATAGCATGAAAAAACATTAAAATGATTGCAGTTCTTCAGATTACTATCCCAGCCATATTGGTTTTGCTAACTGCTTATGTGCTGTTGGATAAAATGCTAAAAAACGATGCTGAACGTCGACTTTTTGAGTTGAAAAAGAAAAATCTTTCTGCTACTACGCCTTTGCGTTTACGAGCTTACGAACGTTTAACCTTGGTGCTTGAGCGCACTGCACCTGCAACTTTAATATTGGATGTATTTAAACCGGCTATGACTTGTTTCGACTTGCAAGCTGTACTTTTAACTGCTGTCCGTCAAGAGTTTAGTCATAATGTTTCACAACAAATCTATGTGAGTAACGAACTTTGGACAGCCATTCGTGCAGCGCAAGAAAGTTTAGTTAAATTAGTGAATATATGTGCTGCGCAATTCCCTGCCGATGAAAATGGCACTAAATTAGCCGAAGCAATTATACAAATTTATGCCGAAAGTGGCGCAACACCTACCGAAATAGCAACGGAATTGTTGAAAAAAGAAGTCAGAAATTTATTTTAAGAACTTTATTCTAAATGAAATTTTTAGTACGCATAATTCTTTTCTTGACCCTGTTTTTGGTAGGCTGCACAAGCACTGAAGAGTGTCGTGAAAATTTGACAGTAGCACTTAAAATAGGTGTTTATAGCAAAACTTCTGTTGAAGCTTCTACGCTGCTTACAAACAAATTATTGCTTGTTGATAGTGTTTGGGTAAATGGTTTGAAAAAGGATTCGTTTCTTTACAACAATGTAAAAAGCGTTAGTTCGTTAAGCTTACCATTGGATATTTCGCGCACGCAATCAGATTTCATCGTTCGTTTTGGCAACCAAACAGATACCATTTCTATTTTTTACAACAACGATGATAGCTATTTTATTTCGCTTGCTTGCGGTTGTATTGTTAAGCACAACTTGGAGGAGGTAGTTACTACCAAACATTATATTGATTCGATACATATTATTAATCGTGAAATTGTAAATGTAGATGCAGAGCATATCCAGCTATTTCATAATTAGCATTTTATGCTTTTTTTGTGATGCCGCGATGCAAGCACAGAATAAAAAATTAGTTGCCGATAGTGCGGTTGTTAAAGCTTCGTTTCGAGGCGTAAGGCTCGATGTGGATATTGTTCCTTTAGTTTCAAGTTTTTTATATCACGGAGAACGTTACAATTATGAGGCTGCTTTAGTTGCCGATATGAAACATAAATATTTCCCAACAATAGAAATTGGTTATGGTGGAGCAAATAAATCAACTCTGGTTGGCTTCCATTTTAAAGATGCAGGCGTTTTTACTCGTTTGGGCGTCGATTTTAGTTTGGTAAAGCCTCCCAAAGATAAAAAACCTTCGCCTAATTTATTCTTTGCTGGTATGCGATTAGCTTTTTCAACTTTTACTTATAGTTATTCTAATTTGGTTATTCAGGATAATTATTGGGGACAACAAGTAACTAAAGATTTCAATGATATTCGTGCTTCCAAGCTGTGGTTTGAGCTTACAGCTGGAATGCGCGTGGAAGTGGTAAAAAATATTTTTATGGGCTGGACTGTACGACGTAAAATTTTACTCAACCAAGATGAGCTGGGTAATGTATATCCGTGGTATATTCCTGGTTTTGGGCTGAAAGGCGAAGGACAAAATTGGGGTGTTAATTATGCATTATGTTATAAATTTTAGCTTCAATCTTCAATTTCTAAATTTCAAACCCAAAAAGCCAAAAATAAACAACCAAAACAAACAACAACCAACAAAATAATTATTTATGAATTCAATTCAGGTTTTAAATCGTGCTGCGGATAATATCCGTATTTTGGCTGCTTCAGCCGTAGAAAAAGCAAAATCAGGACACCCTGGTGGTGCTATGGGTGGTAGTGATTTTATAAACGTACTTTACAGTGAGTTTTTGGAATACGATCCAAAAAATCCATCATGGGAAGGTCGCGATCGTCTATTTCTTGACCCTGGACACATGTCGCCGATGCTGTATTCGGTGCTTGCCTGCACTGGAAAATACAGCATGGATGAGTTGGCGCTGTTTCGTCAATGGAATAGTCCAACTCCAGGTCATCCCGAAGTGGACATTATGCGTGGTGTTGAAAATACATCGGGACCGCTTGGTCAGGGTCATACCTATGCGGTGGGTGCTGCAATAGCTGCCAAATTTTTAAAAGCGCGTTTTGGTAATGTCATGGGACAGACCATTTATGCTTTCATTTCGGATGGTGGCGTGCAGGAAGAAATTTCGCAAGGTGCCGGTCGTTTGGCAGGGCATTTAGGTTTGGATAATTTGATAATGTTTTACGACTCCAACGACATTCAGTTATCAACCGAAACAAAATCGGTAACTACCGAAAATACAGCTCAAAAATATGCTGCCTGGGGATGGCAGGTGATTGAAATTAATGGCAACGATGTGGTGGAAATTCGTACTGCACTGAAAGAAGCCAAAGCCGAAAAGCACAAACCGACTTTGATAATTGGTAAAACCATTATGGGTAAAGGAGCTCTTAAAGCTGATGGATCGAGCTTCGAACGCCAATGTGCAACCCACGGAATGCCTTTAGGTGAATGTGGTGCTTCGTTTGCCGAAAGTATTAAAAACTTAGGCGGTAATCCTGAAAATCCATTTGTGATTTTTGACGAAACAAAAGCCTTGTATGCAAAACGTGCCGCTGAATTGGAAAAAATAGTTGCCGAAAAGCAAGCTGTAAAAGCTGTTTGGGCAGAAGCAAATCCTGAATTGGCTGCAAAATTGCAAGTATTCTTCTCGGGCAATGCACCTGTTGTAAACTGGGATGCTATTGCTCAAAAACCTGGTCAGGCTACACGTGCAGCGTCGGCAACTGTGTTAGGAGAACTGGCAAAACAAGTTGAAAACATGATAGTTGCAAGTGCCGACTTGTCAAATTCCGACAAAACAGATGGTTTCCTGAAAAACACGCATGCATTCACCAAAGATGATTTTAGTGGTGCATTTTTGCAAGCCGGTGTTGCCGAATTAACCATGGCATGTGTTACAATAGGTATGAGCTTGCACGGAGGTGTCATTCCTGCTTGTGCAACCTTCTTTGTGTTCTCCGATTATATGAAACCCGCCATACGTATGGCTGCCTTGATGGAACAGCCAGTTAAATTTATTTGGACACACGATGCTTTCCGAGTTGGCGAAGATGGACCTACCCACGAACCTGTTGAGCAAGAAGCTCAAATCAGACTGATGGAAAAACTTAAAAACCACAAAGGTCATAATTCAATGTTAGTGCTTCGTCCTGCGGATGTGGAAGAAACTACGGTGGCATGGAGAATGGCACTCGAAAACACAACAACACCTACCGGATTGATACTTTCGCGTCAAAATATCGCTGATTTACCTGCTGCAACGAGCCGTAAAGAAGAAGCTACACAGGCTGAAAAAGGTGGCTACATTGTGGAGAGCGATGAAAATGTTGATGTTATCTTAGTTGCATCTGGTTCCGAGGTTTCAACTCTTAATGAAGGTGCTGCTTTGCTTCGTGCCGATGGTATCAAGGTGCGTTTAGTGTCAGTACCTTCCGAAGGTTTGTTCCGAAGTCAACCTGCTGCCTATCAAGAAAGTGTGTTGCCTAATGGCGCTAAGATTTTTGGACTCACAGCTGGTTTGCCAGTGAATTTACAAGGTTTGGTAGGTGTTAACGGAAATGTGTGGGGCTTGGAGTCGTTTGGATTTTCGGCACCTTACAAAGTATTGGACGAAAAATTAGGCTTCAACGGAAAGAACGTTTACGAACAAGTAAAAAAAATGTTATCCTAATTTGATAATCAGGTGATCTGATAATTTGATAACTTTAAAATCAAAGGAGAAGATTTGTTAGCCTCTTAGCCTAACAAATCTTCTTAATTTTTTCATTAACTCCAGCTTCATGGATATTTTTTCAATTCTTATCATAGGTATTGGTTTAGCAATGGATTGCTTTGCCGTTTCGATAAGTAAAGGGATTTGTGCCAAAAAATTATTCTTTTGGCATACCTTACGAATGGCTTTGCTCTTCGGGTTGTTTCAAGCCCTGATGCCGCTTGCTGGTTACTCGCTTGGGGTAACATTTGCCCACCAAATGGAAAGTTTCGACCATTGGTTAGCTTTTATTTTGCTTGCCCTGATAGGTGGTAAAATGATTTATGAAGGAGTAAAGCCCTACAATCCTGATTGTGCAACACCTAACCCATTCAAGTGGGCGTCATTATTGAGCTTAGCATTAGCAACCAGCATCGATGCATTTGCAACTGGAATAATATTTATTCCATACCACAATATTATTGGCAAAGCAATTTTAATTATTGGACTTACGAGTTTTGTTTTTACCTTTTTTGGCATGTACTTGGGCATTCGATTTGGTAAAAAGTTTCACATTAAAGTTGAAATATGGGGAGGGGCAATACTGATTGCCATTGGATTTAAAATTCTAATCGAACATTTGTATTTTCAATTATGAAGGTGTTCCTTGTTTTTTTCATTAACCTGCAGAATTTAAGATAGTAATAAAAATTACAAATCGTTTATGTTGAATTATTTATATAAATTTTTAGTGTATGTGGTTTCGGAAAGTTAGTACAATTTCATTATTTATTTTTTCATTATTTACAGCTATTGCAGCCGAAAAAGCTGCCAGTTATAAACTTTATGGTTCTGTACGCAGCGATTTTTATTACAATTCGCGCCAAAATGTGCAAGCGCAGGATGGGCTATTTAACATTATGCCAAAACCTATTTTACTTATAAATGGAAAGGATGTGAACGCCATAGCGGAGGTTGAAATGCTTAGTGTTTATACGCGTTTGGGATTGGATTTCAATGGCACGCCAGTTCTTGGCGCCACCACAACTGCCAAAATTGAATTTGATTTTGCGGGCATTTCTACAAGTTATTATTTGATTCGTTTGCGCCAAGCGTACATTAAGTTTAACACAGCGAGTGGCGAATTGTCAGTGGGTCAAACTTGGCATCCGCTTTTTGGTAGTGTTATGCCCACTATCATTTCATCTAATGCAGGAGCAGCATTTCAACCTTTTAATCGTAGTCCTCAAATTCGTTTTAAAAAGAATGTAACACAAAATAGTGCACTCGTTTTAGCAGCTATTTATCAAATGCAATACCTTTCGCAAGGACCCAATGGTGCATCAGCCAGTTACCTCAAGCGTTCGCTATTGCCCAATATTTTTGTTGGTTGGGAGCGGAAAACTCCAACTTGGACTCAAGGCATGGGTTTTGATACAAAAACATTGAAAATAAATAATGAAAACTTAACTTCGGCAAGCGCAATGGCTTATGCTCAATATAGTTCAAAAAAATGGCAAGTGAAAGGCAAAGCTATTTTGGGAGAAAACTTGAGCGACCATTTAATAATGGGCGGTTATGGTGTTGTGGGCAAAAACAGTGCTACGGGTGATGACACTTATACAAACTTCAATACCATGACATCCTGGTTGAATGTGGTGTACGGCTCAAAAATTCAATATGGGATTTTTTTGGGGCTTTCGCAGAATTTAGGCACAAACAACATGTTGATACCGAATGCAGCATCTATAATTACAGCTTATGGATATGGATTTGATGTTAAAAGTCAAGAGATTATTGATAAAATGTATCGTGTTTCTTCACACATAAGCTATAATCTACCCAATTTTCGTGCAGGCATTGAATACGAATTGACATCAGCAGACTTTGGAACAATCAAAAATACAGGGCGTGCTTTAAATCCGTATCGTGTTATAAATCATAGAATCCAAGCCATGGTAAGCTATAATTTTTGAGCAAGTGAAATGTGCATTTCACATTTTTTACAGTCAAAATTTAATTCAAATCTTTGATCATTGTTTTTTAAAAAAAGTGGTTCATTCAGAGTGGGTTGGTTTCCTTGTCGCGGACACCAGCCCATTTCATATTTTATACAATGTTTTGTAAACATAAGTGGTACGCCATCAGCTGCTTTTATTTCAAATCCATAAGCAATTTCGTCCACGCCATGTTCGCTGTAAAAACTTTTCGCAAGCTCATTTGTAACATTCCCAAGGTAAGTTAGTTTGTTTGTCGGAAAAAGCGCACCGGCTATTTCTGGCGCTTTTGGTTCACGTTGGTAAGCTTTCTTTCGCACTTCATCTAATTGCTCAACAGCTTGCCGCCGCCATTCGCTTACGAGCGATGCCGGTATAAACCAAGCTTTGTCAAATGCAATTTCTATCGTGCGTACCTTGTAAACGGTGTTGCCAAGTTTAGCGAGTTGTGTCCGAATATTCTCTTGAACTCCTTCCGGCTTTTGCGCAAGCTGTTTTGTATAAGGAAAGTTCAAAACAACATGAAGTTGCATTTCATCGGTCATGGATAAGGAGAAACCCTCCAAGGTTTCGGCAAGTGTGATAGCAATTTCAATTTTTCGTTCAGCAGTTTTTCCTTTCATAATTTTGTCAAAAGCCTGATCTTGATTACGATACAGAAAAGTGCCTATTTCCATTCGAGGCATATCGGCTGGGAAAATTTGTTTCCTATCTACTTTATTTACCCTGAATCCCGACAAGTCGCCTTGTTTGTTTATGAAACAAAGTCCATCGCCATTGTTCAGTAAATGACCATGTTGCATTTCAAAAAAGTTACGTCCTATGTAAAGCACTTTTCCAATAGCTTCACCCATTGATTTTGGTGTTTCCAATTGCATATTCTCTGCGTGCCGGTTGTGCAAAAAGTAATCTGTTGCTCCCCGTCGGAAGCTTTTCTCTGGATTAGGCTCAAAGAATAGTGTTGTTTTTCCAGCCGAAGCTTGTCGAAATTTAGTTGACTTACCTAAAATATTATCTAATTTACTACGGTAATAGGCTGTTATGTTTTTCACGTAATCTTCGTCTTTCAAGCGACCTTCAATTTTGAACGACTGCACGCCAGCAAGCATCATTTCTTCCAAATGTTCCGAAAGGTCTAAATCTTTCATGGATAGCAAATGCTTGTTTTTAACCAGTATATTGCCTGTTGCGTCCTCCAAAGAGTAGGGGAGACGGCAGTATTGTGCACACTGTCCACGATTGGCACTGCGCCCACACATAGCCTCGCTCATGTAGCATTGTCCACTATAACTTACACACAGAGCGCCATGTACAAAAGCTTCCAAAGCGACATCGGTTTGCGAGGCTATTTCCGAAATTTGCGCCAAACTAAGTTCTCGCGCTAACACAACTCTTGAGAATCCCACCTGCTGCAAAAAACGCACTTTTACTACTGTTCGGTTGTCGGTTTGGGTGCTGGCATGTAAGGCAATAGGCGGTAAGTCTAATTTCAAAATACCCATGTCTTGCACTATAAGTGCATCGGCACCAGCTTCGTAAAGTTGCCCGATGAGTTTTTGTGCCTGAGCTAATTGGCTGTCAGTGAGCACAGTATTTAAAGCCACAAATACCTTAGCGTGATACTGGTGTGCGTAACGGATTAAGTGCTCAATGTCAGTTATCGAATTTCCAGCTGCTGCTCGTGCACCAAATTGCTCGGCTCCAATATATACGGCATCAGCACCGTGATTTATGGCTGCTATGCCACAAGAACTATTTTTGGCAGGAGCAAGTAACTCGATATTTTGCATAAGTTTCTTATTAATAGTTTTATTTACCAACGCTTCATTTCGTTATAAAGCCTTTGAATAGGAAGCCCCATGACATTGAAATAGGAACCTTGAATGTACTCAACGCCAATAAAACCTATCCATTCTTGCACTCCATAAGCTCCAGCTTTGTCATAAGGTTTGTATTTGTCTAAATAATATTCAATTTCGTTATCTGTTAGGTGGGCAAATTGTACATCCGATATGACGTGAAATACTTTTCGCTTTGTTAAACTACAGAGACATACGCCAGTAATTACTTGATGCATTTTTCCGGAAAGTGTGCGCAACATTTTTGTGGCATCCTTTTTATCAATGGGCTTTCCAAGTACTTTCCCTTCGTGCCAAACAATGGTGTCGGCAGTGATTAGGAGCGTTTCTGGCTGCATGGTTGGGATGTAGGCGTTGGCTTTTTTTTCTGCTAAAAACATGGGGATATCCACACCTACCAATCCCGCAGGAAAAGATTCTTCAATATCGATGGACTGAATGCTAAAATCAACATGCAATCCGCGCATTAATTCCTGTCGTCGAGGCGATTGAGAAGCAAGCACTAAGTTGTATTTTTCTATGTTTTGTAGTGGATTCATAAGGAATTAGTAATATTGTAAAGGGCAATTTTTTTATAATAAGGTATTTTGAATGGAATATGTAATGCTATTTCAAAATTGTAATATAGGTTTCCAATTTGATTGATAGTTGCAAATCCATTTGGGTTTTTTGCCATGAATATAAAGGAAGGACCACCTTTGAACCAAAACCAACCTAATTTTAATCCTATTTTGGGGTTCAGTGCAAAATGCGAACTGGTTTTATAGTACTGACCCTCCCAATCGTCGTAATGGCTTGGCGTTATAAAATAAGAAAGTGATGTATCGAACGAAAAAATATTTTTTCTTACACCAACCAGCACATCCGCTGAGATTAAGCTTAGTAAAAAGGTAGAAAATTCGACTGCTGCATATTTCTCAATTGTTTTTTCGGGTTCGTAATAATACAAACTTAGCTTGGGAGGAATAATGCTCAGTCCATTTTCCGGACCGGCGCCGAAGGCTAAGCCTATCGAAAAATTTCTAAAGAGGTCTTTTGGTATTTTATTGATAAGTGGTTGTTGCGCAATGGCAAAGCCCGTAACAATAAAAAGTAGGCTAAGCAAATAAACTTTTCTCATTTGTTTTATTTCAAAATAAATAGGTTGAATAAAGGTAAATGGTAAACTTGAGCCATAAGAAAATAGAACACAAAACTGTATAAAACGCCTATCAACATGATATATTTGAGTAGGGAGGCAGCAGCATGAAAGTCGTTGCGATTTTGAGCTTTAAAAATTAAATACAAAAGAATCAGCAGCGGCAAAGCTATTCCGAAAATTAAATATCGCCAACTCATACTGCTATCAAAGGGGATGTAATAAGCATGTGCCACATACAAAAGCAAAGCAAAAATAAGAATTAGACTATACACAAATATTTTCGTGTTTTGCACGCCCCATACAATAGCCATAGTTCTGCATTCTAATTCTTTATCACCTTCTATGTCTTCCATGTCTTTGATTATTTCACGAATAAAATTTGTGAGAAACGAAAAGAGAGCAAAGCCTCCTACCCAAGCATAAATTTCGGTTGGTATAGCAGTTTGGTAAACTAAATTGCCGTAGTTTAACTTTAGTGAGGCAATGGCAGTGATAGCCACAACCAGCACCGAAAGCAATGCCAAAAGGGCAACAATTAAATTGCCAATCAAAAATTGCCGTTTGTAACTTGCCGCATAAAACCAGAGCAAACCAGGAACAACAATAAACAAAAATGCCAACGTGAAGCTTTTAAGTTGGAACGCCAAGAGCAGGCCGCACACCATACCGATCGCCGTTAAAATTTGATAAAAAATCATTGCGCCTCGTTTTGAAATACTATTCCCTATTATAACTTGGTCAGGCTTATTGATTCGATCAATTTTGAGGTCGAAGTAATCGTTTATAATGTAGCCCGCTGAGGCAATGAAAAGTGTCGCCGAAAGTAGAAGAAAAAACGAATTGCTTGCGCTATTGTATTCAAAACCAAACTTTTGAAGCAGTGGAGCAATAATCACTTGCTGCATTACAAATTGAACAAAAGCTAATAATAAAAGATTTTTATAGCGGATAAGTTGGATGTATTTATTCATCTAAAAAGATTGATTTTGTATAGTTGGGTACAAAAATACAAAATTATAAATGAAATTGAGTGGGTGCGATTACATTCCGAAAAAGAATGTGTTAGAGGAGAAAAGAAAAACCGCATTGTTTATGTTGAGAAAACTCCTGTTAATCAGGATTTGAGGGGTAAACTTTCGTTGTAATCTGCCGTTCACTATGGAATACCCGAAGGTGCAGCCCGCCATTAAAAATCTACCTTGCTCGTTAATTATGTAGTGTTGAGTTTTCCAATCTCTGAACAATGCGGTAACTTTTCTTAGTGCAAATATAAGTGATTGTTTTTAAAATTGGTGCTTTTTTCTCAAAAAAAAATGCAATTTTTTTTGTTGTTTAAGTTTCCTTTTTACAAGTTTTTGATAATCTGATTATTATGGATTCTGTTGATATTTGCCCCCTATTCATCTTCTGTTAATAGGATACGAAATAGTGAGCCTTGAATGCCTTCTTTGGTTGATTTGAATGTTATTTTTCCTCCTGCCAATTCTACAATGTTTTTGCTTATAGCCAAACCAAGTCCTGTACCCGTAGTTTTCGTTGTGAAGTTTGGCGAAAACAACTTGTCGTAAAGTGACTCATGAATTCCAATGCCATTATCAGCTATTTCAATGATTACTTGTTTGTTATGCGTCATTAAGCTGGTTTTTATCACGCCATTAGCGTTGGCAGGTATAGCTTGCATGGCATTTTTGAGCAAGTTATTGAAAACTTGTAACATTTGTTCGGCATCTGCCAACACAAACACGCCTTCGCGTTGACCATCAAAAGTAATGCTGATGGATTCGTTGTTGTTTGCAAAGAGCTGCACTGCGGAAAATAGTTTTGCAGCAATATCAAACCGCACAAAATGAGCTTCGGGCAAACGGGCAAAATTTGAAAACGTGCCGGCAATGCGCGAAAGATTATCAATTTGCTCCACCAAAGTAATTGTGGACTTCGCAAAATAATCGTCGAAACGAGGATCGTTGAGCTGCTTGGTACGTTGCAATTGCTGTATGGTAAGCTTCATGGGCGTAAGCGGGTTGTTAATTTCGTGTGCTATTTGCCTTGCCATAGTGCGCCAAGCCAATTCGCGTTCGGATTTTGCTAAAAGTTTGGCGCTATGTTCCAAGGCATCGATAGTTTTGTTGTATTGCATCACTAACTGACCAATTTCGTCGTTTTGGGAATAATCAATTTTTTCTATTTTTTCGTTACTTTTGTCAAAGCGCATAGCTCGAAGTTTGCTTTCGATGAGCTTTAAAGGAGCCGAAAGTTGTTTGCCAATGATAAAACTGACAACAAGCGATAAAAGCAAAATTACAAAATAGATGTGTACGATAACCGACAAGAATGACTCAATTTCTTGCCTGATTTTGTCCGAACTGACATATAACGGAATGCTTATGTAGCCAATTTGCAAATAATCACCATTATAGAAATCGGCATAACCTGTTAGAAATTTTAATTCTCCGATATATTCAGTTTGATTTTGTGTGGACTTGTTGCCAAAAAAAGGTTCGGAGGCCATCATTTTTCCAGTCAAGTTTTTATTGAAAATAAGTGGTTGCGAACTTCCAACTAATTGCCCTGCATTGTTGTACGCGTTGATGTCAGTTTGATACATGTACGATAAATCCTGTAAATCAAAGTTTAAGCCCTGTGGTGATACTGTACCTAAATCTACCGTCCAGTAGTATTTTTCTTGCAGTGCGTTTTGTATGTAGGTTTTCTTTTTGTCAATTTCGTCCATTTGTTTTTGTTTGTATCGCACAGTGATAAAATTAACTGATACATAAAAAATGCCTATAAAACTTACGAGCAATAAAGCCATGAACGAGAGTTGGTATTTTGTGCTCAAATTAAAGCTAAACAAGGGTTTGCGTCTAATATTCAAAAATAGCCAAACCATACTTAATGTGAGTAATATAAAAACAATGAAAGTGTAGCTGAAATAAATTAAATAGTTTGAAAAGTTAGTTTTTGTGAGCTTAACAATTATAATAGCATTCTTATTATCAGGCTTATATACATAAAATGTGTTCTTGTCAGTTTGCGATGTATATACTTTTTCGGCTGGGATAATGCTAAAGTTTTCGTTCATTGGGAATGGATACGTACTCGAGGCATACACTAATTTTGAGTCCTTGTATTGTGCCACTGCAATGTTGAGCTTAGCATGTATGTCGTTTTCGGTAGCAATTAGAAATTTAGGAAAACTATAACTTTTAAAGTTTTTTCGTGGAAAAAAACTCATAAAACATACAATGGCATTGCCGCTTGCATCGATAGCTGCGAATTTACCAAGATAAGAAATGTCGTTGGCAGAGGCAGGAAATGAATAAAAGTGAGTTTTACTTACAGGTATCCCGGCTGAAGAAATTCTATTTTCAAATTGATCAAAGAGCACTGAATGCTCACGAGTAACCGTTAAGCGCATATCAAATTTATTCCAAAATCCTCCGAGGTAATTTTCGTTTAGATAGTCGGTGGCAAGTGTAACCGAGTCGGTATTGACAATCAATTTACCTATTGTTTTATCGTTGGAAATCTGATTGTCAAGGTCTTCGAAAAGGATATTGGTGATGCGGTCATTTTCTATACTGCCATTCATTAGTATGTTTTGCGACAGAACTTTGTATTTATTCAGGCTCTTTTTTTGCGACAGCGTGGAGGTAGTTTCAATTATGAAAAAACTATAAATAAACACCCACAAGACAATAAAACCAAAAAGAGAAAGCTTGCGGTGGTAGCATAGATACAAATAAAAACCCATGCAAAGTACAACATAAAAACTACCCATACCTAGCCAATCGATGGTGGTGAAGCTAATATTGAATGCTATGAGTAATAGAAGTATAAACACATCAATAACAAGCATTTGTACTTTGTTGTACGCCAATACTTTGTGCGTTTTAAAAAATACGAGTGCCAACGAAAATCCCCACAAGAGCATCAGAAAATGTAACCACGCCGCTCCGAAACTAATTTGGCTAAGTGAAAGAATATTTATGAGTAGGCTCGAGTGCCACACAATACCATTCAGAATATGATAAAATAATAGAAAAAAGCCTCCAAAAAATAGCTGTAGTCCTAACTGCTTAATTTGTTTGTGATGGCTATTCACGCTGACGTGAAAATAGAATAGCGACACAAAAGCTAAGATAAAACCGGTGAAAATACTTAAATGAACAAGCGAGCTAAGTAGTTCGTTGGACGCATAATCGAATGCCGAAAACAAATAGCTCCAATACAATAAATTGGGGAAATTAAAATAAAAGCTGAAACCCAGTATCAAAGCAGATACAATAAGGAGCAATAAGTAAGTTGCAAATCCCACAGGCTTGATTGAGATAAAAAATGTTGGAAATTGTGCAATCAGAAACAATAAAAGTAACACAATTGTAATTTCGAATAAAAAACCAGCATAGCCATAGAGCGGATTGTGGATGGCTTGTTGCGGGGCGATTAATGAAAATAAATAATTGCCATATTCATCCCTGACAGCCATTTTGTAGTTAGCCGAATCTGCTACTACATCTATGTTTTTGTCTAAGTTGAATCCAGAAGCAAATTTATTTATTAATTGGTCATTCTCGAATGGGTAATTTAGTTTGAGGCTCACAAGTGCTACCAAATAGCCTTGCTGAAAGGGTTTTACGTATATAACGTTGTGCGCGTTGGACGATTTATAATACTGCCATTTATTTGGCTTATTGGTGGGAATGTCCTTCAAATCGGTTACGTTATCCGACCAAAAAATGAGTTCGTTTTGTAGTAAATAGTAATAATGTATGTCTTTTTCGGCATATTTTGATGGTTGAAGTGCAGCCGGCGTGTTGTGAGTAAGTTCACGTTCTATGCTACTTAATGCAGTCAGTGCTGTTTTTTCTTTTGAAAGTAATTCTTTTTCAAACGACTTTAAATCAATGGCATGATTCGGTGAGTAGTGGTAAAAAACTTCCATAGTTATGGCGCCTACAATGCAAAATGCCAGCAGAAATACGTAAACGCTGAACGCCTTGTATGTGAAAGATGGAAATATTGGTTTACTCATGATGATAGGGTTCTCCTTTTATAATTGTAAAAGCCCGATACAATTGCTCAACAAAAATGAGTCGTACCATTTGATGCGAAAAAGTCATAGCAGATAAAGAAAGTTTTGATTGAGCTCGTGCATACATGCGTGAAGAAAAACCGTATGGTCCGCCTACTACAAAAATCATGCGTTTGGTGGAACTCAACATCTTTTTTGATAAAAAATTAGCAAATTCTATAGAACTAAACTGCATACCCTTGTCGTCCAACAAAATAAGCTCGTCCGTAGGTTCCACTATTTTTAGTAGCAAATCGGCTTCTTTCTCTTTTTGCTCATTTTCAGATAGTTTTTTTGTGTTTTTAAGTTCCTGAACAAACATGTATTCAAATGAAATGTAATGTATCAGTCTATTTTGATATGCCTCTTGCAAACTATTCAAGTGTGAATCAATAGTTTTGCCAACAGTTAAAAATACAATTTTCATTGCTAATAAATATGTTTTTGAAGTATTTGGTTCATTATTTGTAAATTTATAAAAACCATCAATAACTATGGTTTTTACAAATAATTCATGTATTTTTGTAAAAGTTTTTTTTAATTGCAATGCAAATATGCAATATTAAAACGAAACTTTATTCATCAATACCTGCTTTGTAGAAAATTTTATTTAATTATCTGTATTCCAACAATTAAAAAACTATCTGTATGAAAACAAAAAATCATCTTATTATCAGCTTGTTACTTATCTTTACGTCATTTAATATTATGGCTCAAAGCAATGAAGTTTCGTCGGATATTATTGCTGCTCTCGACAATGGCAATAGCAGTCAAATCAATGTATATTTAAGTGAGAATGTGGAACTTGCCATTGGAAACAAAAACGATGTTTTTAGCAAACCACAGGCTTCCAGTATTATTTCCGATTTCTTTCGAAACAATAAAGTTAGCTCATTTCAACTGTTACACAAAGGCAATAAAGATGCGGCAAACTTTGCAATAGGTACCTTGAAAACTGCCTCAGGTAGCTATCGTGTATATATTCTTACACGTAAACAACTTATTCAACAACTTAGAATTGAATCGACAAATGACTAACGATTTCGAACAACTTATTAAACTTTGGTTTGCAGAGGACATTGGAGATGGAGACCACACCACACTTTCTTGCATTCCGGCAATAGCTACTGGCAAATCGCAGTTGATTATTAAGGAAGATGGCATATTGGCGGGCGTAGAAGTGGCACGGCAAATATTTAAAGCCTTCGACCCCGACTTGAAAATGAAAATTTTTATACCCGATGGAACGCCCGTAAAAGTTGGCGATGTGGCTTTTGTGGTGTCAGGTAAAATCCAATCCTTGTTACAAACCGAACGCTTGATGCTCAACATTATGCAACGCATGAGTGGCGTGGCAACACGTACGAATGAGTATGTTAAAATGCTCGAAGGCACTAAAACAAAGGTTTTGGACACGCGAAAAACTACCCCGGGATTAAGACTTTTAGAAAAAGAGGCAGTAAAAATTGGCGGTGGCGTAAATCATCGCATTGGTTTGTACGACATGATTTTGCTCAAGGATAATCACGTGGATTTTGCCGGTGGTATCGACAAGGCTATTTTACGTGCGAAAGAATATTTGCAAGCCAATGATAAAGAGTTGAAAATTGAAATTGAAGTTCGCAATTTTGACGAATTGGAACAAGTAATGGCTATTGGTGGCGTGGATAGAATAATGCTGGATAATTTTAGCCCCGAAAATACTCGCAAAGCCGTAGCTCGCATTGCCGGCAAATATGAAACCGAATCGTCGGGTGGCATAACCTTCGACACATTGCGCGATTATGCTGCCTGTGGCGTGGATTATATCTCTGTGGGTGCGCTAACTCATTCTGTTAAAAGCTTGGATATGAGCTTTAAAGCGGTTTAGAAACATTTCTAATATTCATTAGGTTTTTTTATTATAACTTAATAAACAACATTTTTATGAAAAGCATTAAAGGAACACAAACCGAGAAACATCTTTTGATGTCGTTTGCCGGCGAAAGTCAGGCTCGTATGCGCTATACCATGTTTGCTTCGACTGCTAAAAAAGAAGGTTTTGAGCAGATTGCAGCCATTTTTCAGGAAACTGCCGACCAGGAAAAGGAACATGCAAAAAAATTCTTTAGCTACCTTGAGGGTGGCGCACTCGAAATTACAGCTACCTACCCTGCCGGCATAGTTGGCACCACAGCCGAAAACCTGAAAGCAGCTGCTGAGGGAGAAAATGAGGAATGGACTGACATTTATCCTCACTTTGCTGACGTAGCAGACGCCGAAGGATTTCCCTCAATTGCTGCTACTTTCAGGAAAATTGCGAACGTGGAAGAGCAACATGAGAAACGCTATTTGCGCTTAATGGAAAAAGTTATTGCCGGAAAAGTTTTTACCCGCGAAGAAGAAACGGTATGGCAATGTCGTAATTGTGGTCATGTGCATGTGGGTAAGGAAGCTCCCAAAGCCTGCCCTGTTTGTGCTCATCCGCAAGCTTATTTTGAGGAAGAGAAACAAAATTATTGAATTTTGTAAAATCAGAGCTTGCTGTGTTGTGTTATTAAAAAATAACGAGCCGAAAAGAATTTCTTTTCGGCTCGTATTGCATCAAATTGTAAATCAGGGAATTTTATTTTATAATAAATTTACCGACTGTTGTTTTTCCATTTTCAAAAAGAGTTTTGTAGATATAAGCTCCTGCCATGAAAGTTGGTTTCAAAACTGTAATGCCTTGACTTGCAAACTTATAATTTGCTATTTCCACCCCATTTGAGCCATACATCGATAGGCTTCCTGCCTGATTGGTTTTGTTCTCTATGTATAGCTCATTACCTGCATATTTCACTGTAAAATTAACTTGAAGCTTCTTCTGTTCGGTTGAAACTCCTGCCGATGTTAGAATTTTAAAACGTGGGGCATTGGTTGTGTTGGATGCTGTGAAATTGTAGGTGGTTTCGCTAAGCGAAATATCTATCATTCTATTCTCTTGTATGTCAAATAGATAAAGCTGAGGATAGGCTGACTCGATGTTGAAATGAGTAAATTTTATGTTATAGTTGCTGTCTTCACCTTTGCGGAAACCTAACACAGTATTGTCCACGTTATCCACAGCATCAATTTGTAAGTTTACGTTATTTTCTATTCCAAAAATTTGAGGCGTCAGTGAGCTACCATTTATTTTTTTCCCATCCCAACTTCTATCGTAATCGCGCGTTAATGTTGGGTTAGTAAATAGCCACATCCTATCGGAGTACCTTGAGCCTGCCACATCGATAACTGTATAAACGCGATCGTCGGCTTTTTTAGCCCGAATACGTTCCGTGTTGGTTATTGCTGCTGTGGCGTATGGAATGTAAATAGTTGCTTTGGGAGAGCTTTTTATTGCCTTTACCACGAAACCTTGCATTGGAGCAATGGTACGGGGAATACCTTCTGCGCCTGCCGTGGCGGGAGTTGAAACTGTGTACTGTCCAGGACTGCTTCCAATTTTAGTGGCTGTATTCCAATCGCTGTAAGAGCCCGAATTGTAAAGATAAACTTCTGACACTGCCGAATCGCCAAATACAATTTGCTGAATGTCGATGCCACAGGTATAGGGGTTTGATAATACATGCTGACCGGGATATTGTCCTGTGGCTGTATAATCGAGCACTTTGTATATGTCTTCGTTGAAAAGTTCGCCCGAGAAGTTGTAGTATTTTGCCGAAGCTTGCGCCAATTCATATCCTATTATGTTTTCGATAGGCTCATTTTGTGTCATGTAAAACCATAAATTCGTAGGTTGCGTACCTGCATACCAGCCTGCTTCGTTGTGTTTACGAATATAGCTGCCGTAAAACAAGTTTAAATCTACCGTAGCACTCCGAACTGGTATTCCCCAGAATTGCCATTTTAAGTTGGTTGGAGTGGAACCACTCCAAGTCCAATAAGCCATACTGTACATATCAACTTTTGCCTGAACAGGGTTTTCGGGTGCATTGTGAAATATGAAAGAACCTCCAGGAGCATCGGCAGCCGTCTTAATTACAATGCCGATTGCGCCAACTGTATTGACTACATTTTGTGCTAATACGGTGCGACCAGCGCCAATTTCGAGCTTGCCACTATTTATTTGCAATGTTCCTTGTGCGTTTGCAACAGCATTTGGTGGTAAAGTAACTCCCGCTGTGTTGTCGATTATAATGTCGTTGAAAGTTCCTGTGTAAAGCGTTTGAGCTGCAGAACCACTAAACTTCACTGTGCCCGAATTTCCTAAGGAATTGGAAATAGGAAGTGGCTGAGCTGTTGTGTTTTTAGTTTCGATTAATCCTACATTCTCAATAATTGTGTTTTGTGCAATTGTTAATACACCAACTCCCAGCGATATTGTTCCGGCATTGGTCATATTCCCACTTACTTTCAACGAATCAGCAGTTGAAACAGTAACCGAAGCTCCGTTTTCAATAATTATTGAATTACATAATCCATCATCGCTTGTGCTGATAATTGGTTGATTTAATGGCGCATTAGGTATTAATACATTGTCGTTCGAAGTTGGTATCCCTCCACACCAGTTCGATGCTGTATTCCAATCAGTACTTGTTACGCCAGACCACGAAATGTAGGGATTAACAGTTACAGTTGCTGAACCTTGTGTAAAGCCTGTGGTACGTGTGCAAGTAACATTCGAAACCGAAACTAAGGTATATGTTTTGTCAGCAGTATGCATACCTACCGAAAATGGCTCATTTGAATTCACATTAGTAACAGTATCATTGACCGTTCCATTGCTGTAAATTACTGTAAATGGTCCGGTACCACCGGCAGTTGCAGTCCATGTCAGAAATCCTTCTTCAGCTTTACATATCGAATTGGCCGACAATGAACCTTGTGGCTGTGGATTTACGGTGAGCACAGCTCCATTCGACGTTGAACTTCCACCACAATCGCTGGTTACAACAACATGGTAAGCATAACCATTTATGTTTAAAGGAGGATTGGTAATGGTTAGAGTATCTGTTGTTGCATTGGAATATATAGCATCATTGCTAATATCGGCGTAAGTTCCACCGGTTCCTGAAGTGCTCACTTGCCATTGATAAGTTAAAGTGCCTGAAGCCGAAACGGAGAATTGAGCAGTTCCGTTGAGTTCGCAAGTAGCATTGGCTACGGGATGCGAAGTAATAGTTGGTGGTAGGCATTCTGAACCTAAAGTAAAGTCGCCAAAGTCAGTTACTCCTACTGCAGTGGTATATTCAGGTGTTGTTGCAACTAAGCTCGACAATGTGTATTCAAATGTTTCATTACCTTTCAGAATAACAGCAGTGCCAGCAGGTGTAAATCCTGTTCCATTAATTTGAATGGTATATGTTTGACTTCCTGTGGGTTGCGAAATTCTCCAGAAACGGTCGGCAAAAGCAGTAGTATTTGCTGGTAAAACTCCTGCAATGGTTGATTCGAATTGTTCGCTCTGAATAATTGAAGTACCAGTCGCACCAGATGTACGTGCAATTGTCAACGGGCGATAATTGCCTCCTTTCCCGATAGGGAAGAATTTGGATTCGATACCACAGTATTCGCGAGCTAATTTGCCGTTTACATAACGAGAAGTGCTATCTCCCAATGTGCCAGCGTTGCATCCCAAAGTGAGTGTATTGCTTCCTGATGTTGAAATCAATCCATTTGTAAATGTAATCGTATCATTAACGGCTTGATTTTTATCTAATATCAAACCACTTGCATTATTCAATGTTATTTTGTTTAATGCCGATGTGGATGAGCCTGAGATGGTTTGGGCTGAAGTGCCATTGAAAACAATTGTGTTTGAAGTGGCTGTAATTGGAGCACTTAAATCTAAATTCCCTAAAATATTTACTGCTGATGCAGGTAATATTTTAGTGCCTAAACCTGAAAAAGACAAGTGGTAATAGCTATTATTAAGAGGGCTTATAACCGTTTGAGCATTACCACCATTGTACTCAATTGTGTTTTCGAACCCACTAGCATTAAATGTACCATTGTTGGTAAATGTGCCTGCTATGTAAATATGAGCGTTCAAAGTAGCTGTTACCACAGCATCTGTGTTGATGGTTAGTGTATCAAAATGTGGAATACCCGAAATTGGAATAGTCGTTTTTAGCGCATTTACGATTTCATTATTTTTTAGAACCACCGTACTTCCACTGTAATTTGACTTACCAGACTGATCTTCCCAGCCATTAAAATTATATCCTGCTATGGTTAGTGTTTTTCCGTTCATGTTTAAAAAACCTCCAGCCAAAATTTGCATGCCTCCTATTGTAATATTATCGCTTGGCAATATAGGATCATTGAGAGTAGTTGCACTATCGGAAATGATTGCAGTCATGGCTGTGCCTGGCACTCCGTTCGACCAATTGGTGTCTTCGTACCAGGAGGAAGATGTACTGCCATCCCAAGTAGTATGGCCGGTGTAGTAATTATGAAGAATAAATATTGTTCTCCAATTATGACTTGTGATATTGTATTGAAAATAATCCATAGGAACTCCTGAAAGTCCAATGTAATTATTCGTAAAGTCGTAACTGGAGCGACCATGTTCATCGCCTAATGGAGCTCCGTCAGGTCCGCAATCAAAATCACCAGTTACTAAGGATTGTTCCGTTGCTCCATTTAATTCGCTTTCTAAATAATGTAAATTCATAGCAACCCGTCCACCATCTCCACCTGTTGGCACCATTTCATAACTTCGTTTTACAGAATTTACATCTCCCCAAACAGTTGCTTGTCCATAAGCAGTTCCTATTGTTACTGTTAAATTTACATTATCGGGAGCAACTGTATAGTTGAAATTAGTAAACTGATTACCAAAAGTATAGGGAGTATTTGCTAGTAAAAAACTACGATAAATTTTACCAGTAACATCCCCTTGCCCAATGGTGGTTGCATTGGCTCCCATACTTAGAACGTATGAAGTAATTGGGTTTGTAACTTGTGTTGAATAAGTGGAATTAGTTGCTGGATAGCCAGTATAATTGGACAC
>MNZK01000058.1:30959-34050 GCA_001873635.1 Porphyromonadaceae bacterium CG2_30_38_12
CGCCCGATGTGGCTGATGGATTAGCGGCAGCTAAGTTTAAAACATTCGTAACAGTAATGTTATTACCTGCTTTCACGCCTCCACCCGAAAAAGTATTACTAATAGTCAGATTGTAAAATGAACTCTCCGAAGTACCACCCAAATTCTGCTGCGCTGTTGTGCCATTAAAAACTACTGTGCCACTGTTGTTAGTAAATGTTCCATTGTTCGTCCAATTACCCGTGATATTCATTGTGTCAGCTGTTGCAGTGAGAGTTTGTGAGGCATCGATGGTAAAGTTATGGAAAGAAGTAATAGAAGTTCCGGCAACTGTTCCGCTTGCTTTAAAAATAACCGTGCTTGTGGAAGCTGTAAAAGTGCCATTATTAGTCCAATTACCATAAATATCAAAAGTGTACGCACCATCTATTGTTACCGAAGCTCCAGTTTGAATGGTGAGTGATTTACAAACTGCACCAGCCAAACCTATTAGCGGAAATCTATTCCCTGCCGTAGTTGTTGGAATCAACACATCGGTTGATGCTGTAGGCACGCCTCCACACCAGTTGTCTGCCGTATTCCAGTCGGTACTTGTCGTTCCGAGCCACTCGCCTGTAGCATTTACAATAACGGTTTTCGATACGCAAGCCGTTGTATTACAAGTTCCTTTGGCACGGACATAATAAGTAGTTGTAGCCAATGGAGTAATGGTTAGTGTGTCTCGGGCAGCATTTAATCCTGTGGCTATCTCGTTGGTTCCACAAGCGTCTGCATACCATTTCCAAACTGCACCGGTACCTAATATGCCACCCTTAATTGTTAGCTTTACCTCCGTATTTGGACAAACACGGCTCACACCCGAGATTGAATCGGCATCCGTAGATTCGGTTCCATTCGATGCTACTACAAAATCATCTGAATTTGAAGTGCAACCAAACAATGTGGCTGCTAAATTGTACGTTCCGGTTGGTAATGCACTTATATTTTTTGTCGATGCACTAAAGCCACCACTTGCTCTAGTCCAACTGTATGTAAATAAATCAGTCCATGTTGAAACGGTTGTTCCTTTAAATGTACCATTTGTCCCGGCAGGCGTTTTCGATAAAGTGGTATCACTACCTTCGTAAAAGTTATAGCCTGCTATTAAATTCGTTTCGCCGGTATAATAGCCATGAGGCGTAGAAACCAATGCGGCTATTTGTGTATTTGTTAAAGCGGTATCCCAAAATCCTGCTTTTAAAATTTGTCCGTTGTGATAATTTGGCGTTGTGGCATCCCACACATAACCACCAATCATCATATTATAGCTCGAAGAACCATATTTATTGGTTGGCAAAGCTGCATGTATTTTTGTAGCAACTAATTCTCCATCAATATATACTTTCATGGTTGTACCATCGCCCGTACCAGCTATGTGATGCCATTGTCCATCGGTTGGATATACGCTTGGCGAATAAATATTTGTTCTTAATCCTTCCGACCAAAGTTCAACTTTTCCATTCGAAGTCAATCCGATTTCAATAGCATTGTTTTGCCCAAAAAAACTATTTCGGTTAAAAGTAGTGGCTTTCACCCAGCCTTCGAGTGTAAAAGCGCTTAAGTTATTAAACTCCGAAGCGCCCAAATTTATATACTGGTATTTGGTATAGTCAAAATTCACAGCAATTGGAATATTGTTGGGTGCTACTGCGCCATCGCTTGATGTGGGGCAGGTTGTCTTGGTAATGTTGGCAGTAGGGACTTCAGGCGATTTTATCAGAAATGGCTTCTTGCTTTCGAGAATAAAACCATTGGTATTAACGTGTATAAAACCCGGAGTAGCTGAAGCAGGTAAAACGGCTGTCAGCTGACTTGCCGACACAAAAGATGTTGCTGCTGCAATTTCATTAAAATCGACAACCGAGCTAACCGTAAATCCTGCACCATTTATTGTAACAACATCCGAACTTTCTTTACAAGCCGAAATAGGGCTAAAACTATGAATTACTGCCACTTTAAAAGCTGCCACTGCACCCGACCAATACGATTTGTTACTAACGGTACCACCAGTTGAAGCTGTTCCAGTTGTACTTACAACTCGATCAAAAGCATACACTTTGGCATTGTTAGTAGCTGTTGAGTTAGTAGAAGCCGACGAACTGATCGTATAAAAAGTATTCGTAATATTACTCAGCGAATAACTGCTACTATGCAAACTAATTCCTCCAATCCATAATTCATCGTTCGATGTGGTTAATGTAATTGAACCTGTGAAAGAAGCTGTGCTCGTTGAAGTGTTAAGATTGCTTGCGACTTGATCCAAAGGCGAACCATATACCAATCCACTATATTCCATTATCACGGCTGCCGAACGAGCTGAACCCTGCGTAATAGTAAGCGTTGAAGCAGCACCCGAAACGGCTGTTGTGTACCAAATTTCTGTGGTAGTATTATTGGATGAATTACCCGTAGAGGAAACTGCTCGCGTCCAAGTAGTTCCCGCTTGTGTAATGCTTGATACATTGTTTGTTGTATTGCTGCGGGTAGAAATTACAGCAATGAGTGTATTGCCGTCGGTGGGAGTTGCACTCAGTGTAGCGCTAAATGTAATTACAGCATTTGTACCGGTGTTTACTTTGGTGCTCTGAATGCGTGTTTGCGCGGTTGCAAAGTTGCAAAAAAATGCCAAACATAAGATAAATAGTGTCGTGTTTGTTTTCATATTTTCTGTTGTAATAAGTGTGGTGTATTGGTGGTGCTTTTTACACAGCAAATATAAAGTAAATAGGACTTGATTATTTCCGACAGCATTGTAGTATATTGTCTTACATGCTTTTATCAATCAGTGTTTTAACATGGATTTGTTTTTGCAGTATTTCAAGATTGAAGCCTCTTATTCTTGAAATACGATAGCTGTATCAAATAAAATCAGAAAATAATAGAGTCTATTATTTTAATGTTTATGAGCTTGTAATTAATAATCTTACAAATAATTGGAATAAGTACAAAAAAATAGTTTTACTAATCTTAATTTTATTTCTCTACATTGGTATATTTAATTATTATTAACAAAAGTAGTGCTTTCTTTTGAAAAATATTAACGTTTTATGCACTTAAAAAGTATGAAATTTCT